>PLEA01000604.1 GCA_003136335.1 Acidobacteriaceae bacterium
CGGAGAAAAGATCCCCCGAAGTATTATTGCGGATTTCGAAGTTGGTTGAGCAATACCCGCAGAATGCCGGTCTTCGCTTCTTGCTGGCAGCAGTGTATTTCAGCCTAAGGGATTTGGGGAAGGCAGAAGCGAGTGCGAAGCAAGCGATCATGCTGGATCCGCAGAGGTCAGCTGGATATAGTTTGCTNNGAAGGTAACTGGGAGCGAGCCAAGAATGTTTGTGAAAGGGCCCACGAGGTCGATCCTGATTCACCACTCGTGGCGAATAACCTAGCTTATCTTTACCTTGAGCACGGTGGTGACGTCAACGTTGCGCTGTCGCTGGCGCAAATGGCCAGGCAAAAAATGCCCAACTCTCCTAACACCGCCGGAACGCTCGGATGGGCCTATTACAAATTCGGAGCGCCCGAATCGGCTGTCGTTCAACTAAAGAAGTGCGCTCAAGAAGATCCGAATAACCCCCTGTACCAGTACCACTTGGGAATGGCCCATATGGCCGCTCGTCATTTCGCCTTGGCCGAACAGTCTCTCCGGAAGGCGCTACTGGACGATCCAAATTTCTCGGATGCAGCGAGTGCCAGGGCAGCCTTGGCCAAGATTTCGAAAGGCCCAAAATCGTAATCTTCTTTCTGGCCGAGACAGCTGTGACCTGCTTTGGGACCCTACGGAGCAGGAATTTGAACGTTGGAAGCGATGTTCGAGTAGCCGCTTTCTTCGTTACTCGAATTCACAGCCGTCGTAGCGTAGCAGTAGGACGTCCCGTCCGTGACTGCCGAGTCTGTATACAACGTACTCGTATTCAGCACGGAGTTGATCTTGGAGAAGGATCCGCATGAGTTGGTGTATACCGCGCGATAAATGTTATAGCCGGATATGTTCGACGACGTGCTCGCGTTCCACGAGAGATTCACCGTGTGGGTCGGCGCAGGCGTGCCAGTCCCTGTAAGTGTTTCCGTCGTGACGGCAGGCTGAGCATTGCTGGTGAAGGTGAGTGCAGCGCTCGCCGCTCCGGATACCTGCGGGCTGAAGGTCACTGTAAACGAAGCGCTCTGGCCCGCCGGGATGGTCACCGGTAATGAGAGACCGCCCACGCTGAATACCGAGTTGTTCGAGCTCGCAGCCGTGACCGTAACATTCGCGCCGCCGGCTGTCAGGCTTCCTGATGTCGTTCCGCTAGTCCCGACGACCACGCTGCCAAGACCCAGCGTTGTTGGAGTAACAATAAGCTGCCCAGCTGCCGCGGTGCCTGTTCCTGACAGTGGTATCGTCACCGTAGAATTGGAGGCGGTTGAGGTGATGGTGACGTTGCCACTAACACTTCCGGTCGACGCTGGCGTGAACGTGACCGTGAAGCTCGCGCTCTGCCCGGGTATCAGCGTGACCGGAGCAGTGATCCCACTCATGCTGTATCCGGTGCCGCTGATCCCGAACTGAGAAATCGTGACGCTCGAACCGCCGATGTTGGTGACCGTCCCCGAAAGAGACTGCTTGCTTCCCACGGTCACGCTGCCGAAACTGAGACTGGTCGGATTTGAACCGAGTGCCCCCGGCGCGACTCCCGCTCCCGACAACGGGATGGTCAGGGTCGGATTGGGTGCGTTCGAGGTGAGGGTGACGTTGCCGCTCGCATTCGCGGCGGATTGTGGAGCGAACGTGACGCTGAAACTCGCGCTCTGCCCTGCGGTCAGTGTCATCGGAGCGGTGATCCCACTTAGGGTAAAGCCAGTGCCGCTGATCCCGACCTGAGAAATCGTGACGCTAGAACCGCCAGTATTAGTGACCGTCTCTGACAGAGACTGATTGCTTCCCACCGTCACGCTGCCGAAGCTTTCGTTGGCTTGGCTCGGCGCGAGCTGACCACTTGCTGCCACTCCGGTTCCCGTTAGCGGAAGGACAGCGGAGCTGTTGGAGGCATTGCTGGTAATGGAAACCGTGGCGCTGAAAGCTCCCGCCGCATTGGGAGTGAATACAAGGGTGATCGGGGCGCTTTGACCAGCGAGAATCGCGATCGGAAGAGTTGGTGCACTCAGCGAGAAATATTGGCTGGAAATCGAGGCGCTGCTGACCGTAATGGAGGCCGTGCCGGTATTCGACGCAGTTACGGTCAGCGTTTTGCTCGTGCTCGCCGTGACACCGCCAAAGTCTAGGCTGGCGCTGTTCAGAGACAAAGTGCCAGATTGCGCTTGCTGAATTGCAGCGTTGCCCGAGCTGAAGCCCTGGCAACCCACCAGAAAAGAGAGGCCCGCCAGAAGAAGCAACGCGCCTGCCACTTTCCCAAGGTGCTTCGAGCAAATCGTTTTCGCCGCAGTGTCTCGCATTGTCAGCCATGGAACCGTAGCCCCAGGTTCTACGACTGTCTGCACCCGGGGGAGGGTTCATCAGGAGTCTGGGGCCGTGGGCGGGATTGCGGTAGATGTCCGAAGTACACCACGCAACCGCCAGAAGGCCAGTAGGAAGAAGTAGTTAGGACATCTGCACAAGGGATTGCAGGATAAGGCCCTTTGCGCTGTTCGCCTTTCGGTCGCTGGTTCGCAGTACCTCCTTTGCAGAGCGCCCGCCCTTCATTAGGTTTCTTCTCCCCCGCCCGAGAAATTGAGAAGAACTGGCTCCGTTGCCGATCACACACATTCCTTCCCGTCAGTCCCCTTTCCCACGCCGCCTTTACCTGTCGTGGGCCTACGGCGGCAGATGTCCGCCTCTTCACGTCCTTCGCGTCATACTTCGGTGAAGGCTCAGATCGGCAATATCACCAGCCCAGCGGAGCTCAGGGTGGTTCTTGCGAAGCTCTGCAAGCCAGACCTATTGAATGCCACCTGTCGAGAGATCGCGGCAGCCGCTCGGGTGGCACTGAGGACGGTTGGGTCAATGATCAAGGAACTGGAAACTCGCGGGCACATCACACGACTGCCTGAGGTCGGGCGTAAAAGGAGCGCAGCGGTCGTTAAAGGGAGCGGACGCTAAGCGAGGATTGTTTTCGCAGAGAATGTCTTTGCCGCCGAACACGTTCCTGTCGTGAACGAGTTATGTCATCTGGCCGCGTGAACAGATGCATGGCAGACAGAGCAGAGCGTGATCAGGTTCTCTTCGGAGTCGTGGTCCGAGTGGCTGCGAAATTCCTTGTGATGGACTTCCAGGTTCGCCAATGCGCCGCACGACTGACAACGCCAGCAATCGCGGCGTAACACCTGGTTGCGGAGCTGTTCGTACAAATTGGGATCCAGCCGCAAGCGCACCGGCTTTGGGCCAATCGAACTCATGAGGCCTTTTCGCTGAGGTCTCCCAGAAATGCCTGCCTCTGCTCTGCGGGCAGAAACTTGAAGAATCTCGTCATAGAGTACAGCAGCATCTCCGGATCTCCGTTGTCCAGATTGGCCCCGGCCTTCAGCCAAAACTCGGGAGACGTGTACGGCATCGCCTTGGCAAGCCGCACGCTCATCACCGCTGAAATGCCAGCGCGGCCGTCGAGAATCCGGGAGAGATTTGGCCGCGTTACCCCGAGGCGTCTGGCCGCCTCCTTCACAGTCATGTCGCCCAGGTAATCCTTCAGGACCTCGCCGGGATGGGATGGATTGAAAAGCATGCTTAGCTCCTAGTGGTAATCCTGGTAATCAACGAGAATCGCGTCCTCGCCCTCGAACGCAAATGTGAGCCGCCAGTTCCCGCTCACCCGCACGGCCCAGTGCCCCTCCAGGTCACTTTGCGTGTTCTGGTTGAACGGGAGGATGGCTCGTCCGGTAGGCCTAAGAGGGTGGTGGACGCTCCCGACGCCGTCTCATTCCACAATGAGCAGCCCGAAGAGCAGGGGCCAGCGATATTCCTACCGAAAATTCAGAAGTAAATGTTTGGAGGTGTCAATGCAAAGTCCATAGGTTATGACGGGAGGCTCATTCCTTGATCGGAATCACGACCTCTCTCCGCACAGCGGCGTTCTTAGTTGTCGGGGATTGAAGTTACGGCAGCCGGACCTGTAAGCCGAATTCGCCGGGCTGTGTTGCAAACAGACAACTTACTTGAAATCAATCACCGCGAAGTGTCAATGATGTCAACTTTGGCAGCGATGCCAGGTTTTGCGTCACACCAGCGTCCCAGTCCTGATTTTCCCTATCGCCTTCATCGCGCACGATGAGCCAGCGACGGGAACAAATCGTATAGCAGGACGGGGGCGGGATCGACAGCTGGTGGTGACGTGCAAACTCAGATGGACGAATCCAAGTAACCAGGCACGACCGTCAGAAATACCCCCACCATCCGGACTGTGGATGACAAGCATCGAAAAAAATAATGAAAATAATAATGCTTGACAACGTCTGCCACGCTGCCTAACCTTCCACGATTATAGTAAGGTTTTACAACACTGGATTGGTTTTGTTGGACTCTGCTGAGGGGCGTAGTGCAGGGGGGCCTCCATGAGCTTCAATGCTTCCGCGGCTGTGTGTTTTTTGCCTGAGTCTCTTCGTGTCTTTCCGTGCACGCTACATCGGAAGGCTCTTTTTCTTGATGCGGCAGTCATCCAAACCATCCGTTCCCACGAGGCCCGGAAAACCATGTTGCCCGCCAGTGTTCCTTCGTTCCTCTCCGCCTGTTTGCGGCGGTCCTTCCGTGTCTTGATTCTCATCCCTTTCATTCTCTTCTTCGCAGTTTCGGCTTTTGCGCAAAACACCAATGGCCGCGTGATCGGCACCATTACCGACCCACAGGGTGCGGCCGTAGCCGGCGCAAAAGTCGGCGTAAACAACATCGGCACCAATGCCCACTGGAATACCGTGACCGACAGTGCCGGATCGTACCAAGTGCTGGACCTTCCCATTGGCATGTACTCGGTCACGGTTGAGGTCGCGGGCTTCCACAAAGCGGTCACCGATGCGCAGGAACTCACCATCGGGCAGTCCTTGCGCATCGACGTGCGCCTGAAAGTTGGCGCGATCACAGAAACTGTCCAGGTACAGTCGGAAGCAGCGCAGGTAGAAACAGTGAATCCCACGGTCGGCGGTACGGTCACCGGCGCGCCGATCCAGGATCTGCCTCTGAATGGCCGCAATGTTTTGGATCTGGCGTTGACCCAACCCGGCGTCGTGCCGGCGCCCGAAGCTGGCTACGGCGGCGGTCAGTTCACTGTGGCCGGAGGCCGCGCCGATGCGGTGAGTTATCTGCTCAATGGCGGCACGAACGACTCTGTGACCGGCAACAGCGTGGTGTTTAATCCGAATCCCGATACTATCGCCGAGTTCCGCATCCTGAGTAACAACTACACGGCGGAATACGGCCGCAATGGTGGTGGCACGGTCAGCGTAGTTACCAAGTCGGGAACGAACCAGGTCCACGGAAGTCTGTTTGAGTACCTGCGAAACGACGCCTTCAACGCCAATGATTTCTTCGACAATCTTAACGGCCAGCCTCGTCCCGTGCTGAAGCGCAGTCAGTTTGGTGGCACGCTGGGTGGTCCGATCGTGAAAGATCGCATTTTCTTCTTTTTCGGATATGAGGGACAGCGCCTTTCAGCCCTGTTGAATGGAAACGTGGTAGCCACCTATACGCCTGCGGAGCTGACTGGTGACTTCTCCCAAGCCGCGAATGGTGGCCCCGATCCCAACGTTGCTGCCTTCCTTTCAAGCCATCCTTATTTCGTGCCGGCGGGTGGGAATCCCGCAAACGCCATCATCGATCCCGCTAAGATCGATCCGGTTGCCCAGGCCTTCATCAGTGCGGGCCTGATTCCAACATCTCCGAGCGGGCAGCTTTTCCCCAGGGGGAGCTCAACCAACAACTTCAACGAATATACGGGCAGAGCCGATTTTTATGTGACGCAGAACGACCGCTTCTCGGTCACCGTGGGATCGAGCAGCGGACCTGCGCTAAGCCCGTTTTCGGCAAACGGGGGAGACCCCAGCGTCCCGGGCTTTCCGGACAGCAGTACCACCACCAACCAGTTTTTGAACATCGGCTACACGAAGACAGTCTCGGCCGCTTTGCTGAACGAGTTCCACGCGACCGCGGCCCGCTACTTCAACCAGTCAACGCCCGCGAGTCATCCTCCTACTCCATCTGCTCTGGGCATCCAGATAAATTCTGACTTGCCTTACGCTCCACCCATCATCAACCTCTTCGATAGCGGCCTGAACCTAGGTTTCAATGAAAACGTGCCCCGCAAGAAGGCAGACAACACCTATGCTGTGTCGGACTCACTTGCCTGGACCAAGGGACGGCATACGGTGAAGGCTGGTGGCAAGTTCGCCTTTTTGCAGGAGAATTCCGTCTATAGCTACGCCACCAATGGCTGGTTCTTTTTCTACGGAGCTGGAACCAGCGTCGGCTCTGGCACTGACCTCGCGGACTTCCTGTTTGGCGCACCCGACGAATACNNACAGATGGCCGCGTTTGTCCAGGATGAATGGAAGGTGACTCCGCGCCTCACGCTTACCGTGGGTCTTCGCTATGAATACACCAGCCCGGAAACCGACATTCACGGGCACAGTTACAGCATCATCCCGGGACGCCAGTCCACGAGGTTCCAGAATGCGCCCCTGGGGCTGTTAGTTCCCGGCGATCCCGGAGCGCCGCATGGCTGGTATTTCCCCGATTACAAGGATTTCGCCCCACGTTTCGGTTTTGCCTGGGACCCGTTCGGCAACGGAAAGACCAGCGTCCGCAGTGGCGCGGGCATGTTCTTCGACACTCTGAACGGATGGATGTCCGACTGGAACAACGGCGTGCTGCCCTGGTGGTCATCGGCCGACCTCTTCTTTCCTGCGGCTCCTGCCAATGCGCAGAACACGAGCATGGCAATGCCGTACCAGACTGCTGGCGCTCCTGATCCATTCCCCTCCACCCCACCGCCCCAGAATCTCGACTTCGGCGCTGCCGGGTACTTGCCTTTCGGCTTCGGCGATCTCTTTGTCGATCCGCACCTGAAGACGCCCTATGTGTATCAATACAACCTCACGGTGGAGCGGCAACTGGCGAATGGCTTTATGGCCGAGATAGGTTATTTAGGAAGCTCGTCTCACAAGCTGCTCACCTGGTCCGATATCAATCCCATAATTCCCGGAACCACCAACCGGCTCATCAACGTGCAGGAGAGGCTAACGGCGCAAACCGGTTTCGCTCCTCTTCCGAACAGCTTCGCCGGCCTGAACAACGCAAACTACAATGCGTTCGAGGCCAGCCTTACCAAGAGAATGGGCGCTGTGCGCTCGGTCGGCTCCATGTTTTTCACTCTGGCGTACACGTGGTCGCACAATCTCGACAACGGGTCGGGATTTAACCAGCGCACCTCGAATATCCCTTACTTCAACCGGCACGAGCTTTATTCCAATTCGGATTTTGACATGAGAAACCGCCTGGTGCTCAGCGGAGGATGGGACCTGCCCTTCGCCGATCTGTGGGCCACTGGTCCTAAGCGCCTGACCCATGGTTGGAGTCTTTACCCCATCTTCTTCGTTCAGTCGGGGATTCCGCTCGACTTAAATGCAGGCCTCGGCAATCCCCAAGAGGCGGTCCCAGGGCCCTCAGGCGCGGGCGATCCGCAACTGATTCGTCCCGATCAGTTGACCAGTCATGTTCAGACGTTCGATCCACGGCACCAGCAGACGATCAATGGTCTTACCGGAAATTACTATTTCAATCCGACCGACTTCGCGCCAGACCCTTGCATTGGACTGGGTACTTGCCCCCTGGGTTTCTACGGAACGTTCCGGAGGAACTCTTTTGTAGGGCCAAGTCGCGTCAACCTGGACCTGGCACTGGAGAAAGCTACAAACCTCGTCGGCGACCAAGTGAAGCTGGGCTTCCGGGTTGAGGCCTTTAATATTCTGAATCATACGCAGTTCAAGAACCCCGGGAGCATCAACGTGGGCTCTCCGTCTCTCGGCTTGGTGTCCACAACCTATGATCCAAGAATCCTGCAGCTTGCTCTGCGGCTAACGTTCTGAGTGGCGCAGCCTCGAGACCGAGTGGAGCGTTGTGGCGCCCGCCAATCGTTCGTGACGCCGGGGGTAAAGTGATCTTCCGATTCCTGAACATAAGAGAGTCATAACTGCCGATCTACGAAAGGTGATCATTGAAAGACGACAACCGCAAACCCCATTCGCCACTGGAAAACAGTTTTACGCGCCGGCGCTTTCTGAACGGTGGGGCTCTCACGATGGGTGGCGCAGCACTGCCGGTGCAAGCTTTCGCTAAATTCTCAACGGCAGGCAGTCCTCAACCGGAGTCGTTCCAGCGCACGGAACCCGACTTGATCCTCTACAACGGCCACTTCTGGACAGTCGATCCACGACTGCCTCGCGCCCAGGCCGTGGCCGTCAGCGGAGGGCGGTTCGTCGCCGTCGGCTCCAACGACGATGTTCTGCACCTCGCCGCCGGCCGCACCCGCAAAGTCGACGTGGCGCAGAAAACGGTCCTTCCCGGTTTCATCGACGCGCACACTCATCCTGCCGAGTCGGGACGGCTGCATCTCCGCCAGGTCGATTGCGATCTTCGTTCTATCGCTGCGATCCAGGCGGCGCTGCGCGAGCGTGCGGCGAAAACTCCTTCAGACCAGTGGGTGTTGGGGTTCAAGTATGACGACACCAAGACTTCCGACGGACGCAGGCTCACGCTCCAGGATCTGGACGCCGCCGTTCCCGACCATCCCGTGCTGGTAACCCACCGAGGCGGCCATGAAGCTTTCGCGAATTCGGCTGCCTTGAAGCTGGCCAAGGTTGACGAGACTACGCCCAATCCTACGGGAGGACAATTCGAGCACGATTCGGCCGGTCATCTCAGCGGCCGCATCAATGAGCGCGCAATCGAGCCTTTTAACAAAGTGATTCCCTCGATCAATACCCGGGATGACTACCGTGAAGGCGTGAAGCTCATTGCCAAGATGATGACCAGGACGGGCATCACGTCGGTCGGCGATGCACTCGGCAGCCCGGAGGATTTGCAGGCCTACCAGGACGCGCGCGACAGCGGCGACTTGCTCTTCCGGGTTTATTGCTTCATTCATTCCTCTTCGATTGATCGCATGATCGCCGCCGGTGTGAGAACTGGTTTCGGAGACGAATGGGTGCGCGTGGGCGGCATGAAGCAGGTGGCGGATGGCGCAATCTCGGGACGCACTGCCCGGCTGTCGCAACCCTATGTCGGTCACCCCAATGACTACGGAACTTTTTCGGCGACCGAAGAAGAGCTGTACGAGTACGGACACAAAGCTTACGCTGCCGGCTGGCAATTAGGCACGCACGCGAACGGCGACGTTGCGATCGAAAGAGTATTGAACGTCTACGAACGTATCAATCGCGAAATTCCACGAAAAGATCCGCGCTTCCGGATCGAACATTGCTCCGTGATCAACGATTCGATTATCCAACGCATGCGCTCCTTGCACGTGATCCCGACTCCATTCTCGACGTACGTCTATTACCATGGCGAGAAGATGCAGTACTACGGTGAGGAACGACTCAAGCACATGTTCGCCTTGCGCACTTTTCTCGACGCGGGCCTGCGTCCGACTCAGGCTTCGGATTACCCGCCGGGAGAATTTCCTGCAATGATGGCGTTGCAATCGGAAGTTACGCGTACGGATATGAACGGGCGCGTTTGGGGTGCCAACCAGTGCATCAGCGTCGAAGAAGCGATCTTTGTCGGTACCGTGAACGGCGCTTACGCTTCTTTCGAAGAGAATCTGAAAGGCTCGATCGAGCCCGGCAAGTTGGCGGATCTGGTTGTGCTCGGACGCGATCCCTTCAAGGAAGACCCTTCCACTCTGGTCACGATTCCGGTTGAGCGCACGATGGTGGGCGGCACGTGGGTTTACGAATCATGATCCTCAGTATCCGCATGAGGACGCAATGAGCCAGGAAAAGCAAGATCGAAAGCTCGGCATGCAACAGGAAATCACGCGCCGCGATTTTCTGAATGGCGTGAGCATCGCGGTGGGAACTTCGCTGCTGGCCACAAATCCGTTGTGGCTGGAGGCTTTCGGCATTCCCCAGTCCCCGTTTGCTCCGGAAAAGGATCCCAACTATTACCCGCCGGCCAAAACCGGAATGCGCGGGAGTCACGACGGCTCATGGGAAGTTGCCCATGCCTTGCGCGATGGCACCGAATGGCCCGACCCCATTGCCGACCACGAGTCTTACGACCTGATCGTTGTCGGAGCCGGCATCAGTGGCCTGGCGGCCGCGTACTTTTACCGTAAGTCCGCGGGAGCCAATGCTCGCATCCTGCTCCTCGACAACCACGACGATTTCGGCGGGCACGCCAAGCGCAACGAGTTCCAGGCCGGCCAGCGCCTGCTTCTCGGCTATGGGGGCACACAGTCTATCGAGGCGCCGGCCCATTACAGCAAGGAGGCGATCGGTCTTTTCAAGGAACTGGGGATCGACGTGCAGCGTTTCTACAAATACTACGATCAGAAGTTGTACGAGTCGATGAAACTGGGAGAATCCACATTCTTCGACAAAGAGACGTTCGGTGTGGATCGACTCGTGGCCGAAGCCGGTCTGCATTACTTCGGTCCGACATTCACCGCGGAGACCGCGGCTCAGCTGCCCATCGCCGAAGCCGCCCAGCACGACATCCTTCGTCTCCAAGTAACCACGATCGACTACCTTCCCGGCCTCACGCCGGAGCAGAAACGCGCCAAGCTGATCAAGACCAGCTACAAGGATTTCCTTCTGAATTACGTCAAAGTACATCCCGATGTGGTCAAGGTTTTCCAGACCGCGCCCCACGATTTGTACGGCGTTGGTGTCGATGCCGTGTCAGCCTACGACTGTGGCCGATACGGTTATCCCGGTTTCAAGGGCATCACTCTTCCCAAGCGTCATCGCGAAGACGACCAGGAAGAGGAAGAACCCTATATCTTCCATTTCCCCGACGGCAATGCTTCCATCGCAAGAATGCTGGTGCGCTCGCTGGTGCCCGGCGTTCTGCCCGGCAACACCATGGAAGACATCGTCACTGCACGGGCGAATTATGCCCGCCTCGACGATCCTGCCTCCCGGGTTCGCGTCCGCTTGAATAGCACGGCCGTGCGGGCGAAGCATGTCGGTGATCCTGCGGCCGCCAAAGAAGTGGAGGTCACATATGTTCGCGGTGGACAGGCCCACCGAGTCCGCGCCGGCCATTGCGTGCTCGCCTGTTACAACATGACTGTCCCCTATCTGTGCCCCGAGATGTCCGACAAACAAAAGGGATCGCTGGCCTATTGCGTGAAGATTCCTCTTGTCTACACGAATGTGCAAATCAGCAATTGGAGGTCCTTCCAGAAACTCGGGATCAACGGCGTCTACGCACCGGGAGCCTACTTCAGCAATGTGACGCTGGATTTTCCGGTCTCAATGGGCGACTACCAGTTTCCCAGTGCGCCCGATGAATCTTGCCTGTTGCATCTGCTTCGGACTCCGTGCAGGCCCGGTCTGTCCTGCAAAGATCAATATCGAGCTGGGCGCTACGAACTAGTTAGCACGCAGTTCGAAACTTTCGAGCGCCAGGTTCGCGATCAACTTGGCCGGATGCTTTCCGCCGGGGGCTTCGATCCCGCTCGCGACATTCAAGCCATCACTGTCAACCGCTGGCCCCACGGATATGCCTATGAGTACAACTCGCTGTTCGAACCCATTGACCGGCCCGCCTCCGAGCGCCCGTGCGTAATTGGGCGCCAGCCATTCGGTCGCATCCACATTGCCAATTCCGACGCCGATGGCCATGCCTATACCAACATAGCCATTGACCAGGGCCATCGCGCTGTCTCCGAGATAGTAGGCAGCCGGAAGCTTGCAGTTCCGAAGGCATAGGACTTCCATGAACAAGAACGAAAACAACCGCGCCCGCCGCGAGCGCGAGCTCGGCATGCGCCGCGCCATCACCCGCAGGGATTTTCTGAACGGAATTGCCGTCGGAGCGGGGAGCACGCTCGCCAGCGCTTGGCTGCCAGGTCTCACCCTCGCAGCCGAAACAGCCCACTTTGCGCAAGATGCGCCCGGATACAATCCTGCCGCTCTTACTGGCATGCGCGGCAGTCACCCGGGAGCCTTTGAGGTTGCGCACGCACTGCGTGACGGCAATTTCTGGGAGACCACGGGCAAACCGGTCGACACGCACGAAACCTACGATCTCATCGTCGTCGGCGCCGGCATGAGCGGACTCGCCGCCGCTTACTTCTACCGCAAGCAGGCTGGGTCGTCAGCCCGCATCCTTATTCTCGATAATCATGACGATTTCGGTGGTCACGCCAAGCGCAACGAGTTTCGCCCGGGCGGCCGACTGCTCCTTGCCAACGGCGGAACCGTCGCTATCGAATCTCCTTTTCCCTACAGCCAGGAAGCGCGGGGCCTGCTCACCGAACTTGGCATCGATCCTCCCGCGCTGGAAAAGAAGTGCATCGACCGCGATGTCTATCGCGGCCTCGGGTCCAGTTATTTTTTCGACAAGGAAACCTTCGGCGTCGACCGTCTCGTCATCGGCGTTCCCGGTGGTTCCTACGGCTCCCCGGCTGCGCCCGGAAGCAAGGCGTGGCCCGAATTCCTGGCCAAGACGCCGTTCTCGGCCGAAGGTCAGCGCGATATCACTCGCATCCAGGAAGAGAAAGTCGATTACATGCCGGGCGTGCCCCAAGCGGAGAAGAAAGCTCGCCTCTCGCGCATGAGCTACAAGGACTTCCTCCTAAATGTCGTCAAAGCCCGTCCCGATGTGATCCCTTTCTACCAGACACGCACTCATGGGCTCTACGGCATCGGAATCGATGCGGTGCCGGCACTCGATTGCTGGGCGGTAAACTTTCCCGGCTTCCAGGGCCTGGATCTCGATCGCGTCCCGTCGAAGGGCCTCACGTTCACAGCGCTCGGAGAAGTTACGCCGCAAGAGCGCTATCACTTTCACTTCCCCGACGGCAACGCCTCCATCGCAAGAATGCTGGTGCGGTCGTTAATTCCAGGCTCGATCCCCGGCAATACGGCCGAGGACATTGTCACAGCCAAGGTGGATTATGCCCGTCTCGACAGCAGCGGCTCGCCCATCCGCATGCGTCTGAGCAGCACGGCTGTCGGAGTAAGGCATGTGGGCGATGTTGCGTCCGCTAAGGAAGTAGAAGTCACCTACGGACGCGAGAACAGGGCTTACACGGCGCGCAGCAAAGGTGTCGTCCTCGCCTGCTGGAACATGGTCATCCCTTACCTCTGCGAGGAACTGCCGGCAAAACAGAAAGAAGCGCTGCACTACGGAGTGAAGGTGCCGCTGGTCTACACCGTCGTGGCTATCAGCAAATGGTCGTCGTTCCACAAGCTGGGCATTCGCGGTGCGTCCTGCCCCGGCATGTATCACTCCTCAGTGAATCTCGATCAGCCCGTGAACATCGGAGACTACAAGTGTTCGCATTCACCCGAAGAGCCGATATTGGTGCGCATGTTGCGCACGCCCTGCCAGCCAGGCTTGTCCGCTCGTGACCAGCAGCGCGCCGGACACTACGAACTGCTGGCCACTCCGTTTGAAACCTTCGAGCGGAATATCCGTGACCAACTGGAACGTGTGCTCGGTGGAGGTGGATTTGACCCCGCGCGCGACATCGAGGCCATTACCGTCAACCGCTGGCCCCACGGTTATGCCTACGAGTACAACCCGCTGTGGGACCCGGACTGGCCCACAGGCCAGCGCCCTTGCGACATCGCGCGCCAGCGTCACGGAAGAATTACCATTGCCAATTCCGACGCTGCCGCGGCCGCCTATACCGACCAGGCCATCGATCAGGGCTACCGGGCAGTGCAGGAACTGTTGTCATTGAGCTGACCAAGGACCAAAGGTATGTTTGGGCACACCGGCTAAGAATGACTCCGACGATATAAATCCTAGACCATTCCCGGTATCTGCGTCACACCGGCGTCACAGTCGAGCCTTGGGTTCTTGCAAACAACTGAAAAGAGGAGCTTGCGGCAGCCGGACCGGTAAGCCGAATTCGCCGGGTCACGTTGCAAACAAACAACTTATTTAGAATCAGTCGCCGTGAAGTGTCAATGATGTCAACTTTGGCAGCGATGCCAGGTTTTGCGTCACACCGGCGTCACAATTTGGCAGTCCGAGACGATTGGGGTAGAGGCGTCGCAACTGCGCCCCGGTTTATTAAGCTTGCTCCTCCAGGGCGCTCAAGAACCGGACCACCGCTCGCGTGATCCGCTCTGCTGTAAAGGATTCTGGCAGCGGAACCGCCAGCATTGGCTGATTCGTCTGCGGGTGCCGCGAGAACAGGCTAGAAACAGCTGCGTGCGATTGCTGGCCGGGCGCGGTCGCGCAGTTCTTAAATTCCGAGGCAACGGACTGGAGGAATGCCAACCCGGCCTTGGCCAAGCCAACCGCGGCTCGTTCAACGGCGCCAACTCCATCCTCGCCGCTGGCTGGGACGCTGGAACTGGAGGGCTCCACGGTACTCTGTGCCGCTGGTGCCGAGGTTGTTGTCTCGCCAACCCGGATTGCTTGCGGCGGGGGCGTATCGATGATGGGCTTCGGTCTTCCGGGTTGGTTGGCAAAGATTTCTTTCACCTGCTGTAGGACGCTCTTGCGCCCGAGCTTTGCGAAGCTGACTTCGGAAACGGGCGAGTCAAACACGCCGGCAAACAGCGATTTTTTCAGGTGCAGTGTTTCCCACACTCGTTCTTCGATCGTCTTTTCGGTAAGAAAATGGATGACCTGAACGGGATTGGCCTGTCCCAGGCGATGAACGCGCCCAATGCGCTGCTCCAGACGCGCCGGATTCCAGGGCGGCTCGAAGTTGATGACAGCGGAGGCCGCCTGCAGGTTGAGTCCTACTCCGCCCGCATCGGTAGAGAGGAATACCCGGCAGTTAGGCTGGCTCTGAAATGTTTCGATGAGTGCACCGCGCTTCCGAGAGGGAACGCCCCCATGTAGCGAAACGAATCCGATTCCCATTTTCCGCAGTTCTTCTCCAGCCAAGAATGTCATGCGTTCGTATTCGCTGAAGACCACAACCTTGCGGTTTTCCTCGACGGTCAGTTCGCGAATGATTTCGCGGAACTCTGCCAGCTTGGGCGAGTGGTGGGTGCGCTTGTCGAACAGGAACGTAGAGTTGCAGAGCATGCGCATGTTCTGGAGGCAGCACAGGACGCGGCGTAGGTCAATTTCCGAAAGCCACTTTTGGCGTTGCCACTTGTGCATGAGCTGACCCAGAATCTCGCTCTGTTCCCCGTACGGTTCTGCCTGCTCTGGGGTCAGCGGTACATGAAACACCTGGTCGGTTCGAGGGGGAAGGTCTTTTAATACTTCCCCGCGAGTGCGGCGAAGAAGGATGGGTTCCAATTGGCGGTGAATTTGGTCAAGGCCTCGATAGCCCAGCAATTTCCCATCCGCGTCTTCCATCCGGTGTTCCTGAAGGAAGCGGAAGGCGGGTCCCAGCCGTCGCCCATCGACGAATTCGACCACAGAAAAAAGCTCTTCCAATTTGTTCTCCAACGGGGTACCGGTCAGCACGAAGGTATAGCGACTTTTCAACTGCTTGATGGTCCGTGCCGTGGCCGTTGTCCAGTTCCGGATGCGCTGCGCTTCGTCCAGGATGATAAGGTCCGATTGGAGGTCGTGCAGGTACTTGATATCCTTCAGAACCAGCTCGTAGCTGGTGAGATTGAAAAACTTTGGGGAAGCGTACTGCTTGTGCCGTTGAGGCAACAGTCCCTCGATGACCTGCGCGTCCAGGCCGGTGAACTTTTCGATTTCCTTCTTCCACTGGTACTTAACCGACGCCGGCGCCACAATCAACACTCGTTGTATCCCGCGGCTGCGACGCAGGAATTCGGTGGCTGCCAGCGCTTGCACGGTCTTACCCAACCCCATGTCGTCGGCTAGGATGACACGGCCGCGGCATGCCGCAAAGATGGCCCCTCGCACCTGATAGGAGAGCAGAGAAGTCTTGAGCAAGCCAGCAAGCGGATCCCGGCCGCGCCCGTGTTTCGCCAGCAGCTTCTTCTCTGTCTCCCGCCCTTCAGCAATTTCGTTTTCTCTGTCGACGTAGTTCAGAACGTCACTGTAAATAACGGCTTGATCGTCAGCTTTACGGAGCTCATCCATGAGCTTTTCGAAATCCCGCAAGCGGGAGGATTTCAGTAGGCCTCGATCGTCAAAGTATGCTTGAGCCAGCGCCTGCAGCGCCGCCGAGGGAGAGAGGGGGAGCCGAAGCCGCACATTCAGAGTGTCACCGTAATGAAGCGAAAGCGATGCCCTGGCGCGATTGAATACCTCGCGGTCAAGTGCCTTGCCGCGGCGCCGACGCAAGCGAGCGAGCAGAGCCTCGATGTGCTTGCATGTTCCCAAGGTGTTGACCGCAAAGTCGGGACAGGAACAGTAGTTATCGAACAGGCCCGGCCCTCGTATCGCTACCCGGTAAGTTTTGTTGCTGGCCGAGCGTACGAAATAATCTCCGTACAAGTTCCCATCCGGCCGGGTCAGAATGCGCACGATGCTTCCGTGAGCCCTTTCGCGACGCGCAGAAATCTGTTGTTCGATTACCATGAAGAACCTCTCTCATGAAGGGTGAATGCACATCAGCGCAATCGGAATGTTAGATCTCGGAATGTTAGATCAATGATGATCGTGTTTGCCGGGCCCGCTCGATTGGATTCTCCCCATTTTGATTCTTGCAAACACCGTCGGACTTGGCAGAAACTAGAGAGCAGAGCTTGGCTCGCTCGACCGTTTCATGAGCTGATTTTACCCGAGGAATACGATAGCGTATGGCGAAGAAAATCAAGACAAATCAGCAAATGCAAGAATGGATCGACGCGCGAAGGCGCCGCCATTTGTCTCACAGCCAGGTACAGATGGCCCGAGAGCTTGGGTTGAACCCGGCGAAACTGGGCAAGATCGATAACCACAAGCAGGAGCCCTGGAAACTGCCGCTGCCCCGGTTCATCGAACAACTCTATTTCGAGCGTTTCGGCAAGACGACTCCCGACAACGTCGTGTCGATCGAGCAGCGATGTCGGGCCGAAGCGGCGCAAAGAGAGGCGAGACGTGCCGCCAGGCAGCAGCGTGCAAGGGACAGCACCTGAAGCACGGTGCGCGACGGCGGCGATATGCGGCGCTGCGGTCCGAGGTGCTGACAGTGCAACGACAAGGGGCGGGGACGTGAGGCGAAGTTGTCGTATTGACGACCGGTGGGTGGAACAGGAACTGCCGTCCCGAACCAGTGGCGCCTGAGTCAGAGAAGGCTCTGGGCGGGGGCTAAGCCTCTATCCCATCGAAAGGTGCGATACAACCCTTCAGGCAGGTTTCAATTTCTCCTCGACATAGAGTGAGAGCTCAATCATGCGCTCCATCAATTGTTCGGCTGGCAGTCCCCTAAAGTTCTTGAGCACCAACTCCTTGACGTAGAGCCGCACCAGATACCGCAACTGGAGGGCGCGGCTGCGCGTGGCGAAGACAAAATCGCGATGCCCGCTATTCACGACGATCAGGTTCCGCTCGGCATCGAATCGCGAGCGCCACAGTTCCCCAGCGGCTCGTTCAAACGTGTAGCCCGGTAAGCCGCGCGCATTGAAGAGAGAGGGGCCCACGGCCGCATCAAGACTATCAGTGACCGTGATCAGTGCCTCCGCATTGCAGCACACATCGCGCTGCGAGACGGTGACGGACAGACGCACGAGACCGGGCGACGACGGCGCTTGGAAGCTAACTTCCTGATCGAAGGCGGACGAGAGCATGCCACTTCCTTCGCCGATCTCCCAGCTAAATCGCAAATCCTGCTCGACTCGCCGGTGCGAGCGATCCCGGGGCAGTGCGCGAAAGCGCCGACTTTGGTTCACGCTCAATGTGCACGCACCTGGCGAAATCACGGCAGTGCGCAAAGGCCCAGCATAGTCGAAGAATTGACGCTGAGCGGATTCGCTTCCGCTCGGTTCTGGAACACCCGGCACGGGACCCTCCTTCTCCCCAGATGCCTCCACGCGTCGCTCCTGCAGCTCGCCGCCACCGACCGCTTGCGGCGAGCGTGACTGGATGTCAAACCAATCGTATTCCTCGGGCGGCAGGACCAGCATGGCCTCGCGAAACGCACGCTGGATGGCACGCAAGGACTCCTGATTCGCCTGTTCTTCCTCGGCGCGCCGCTGCGCGTCGATGAGGCCATTAAGGTGTGCTTCGAGTGGCACCAGAGCTTCCGCAAATGCCCCATAGCGCTCATCGTGGATGATCCCGGAACGGGTGCTGGGTGTCAGATTCAGGTAGGGCACGTCGATCAGACCCTGCAAGTAACGAGAGCTCCACGGCCCGCGCTCCAGACCGGGCAGCGTACCGATATCCTCGATCACCCGCGTGCCACCTCGGGTAAGGGAGACCCGGCCGTTCTCGGCCGGTTCTGTGAGATACAGTTCGGCATACGCCTCGCCGAATGGGGAGCGAACTGCCGGCAGTTGGTGGAGCAAGCGCCCTTCGAACTGCCGCGGCTCGACCTGGTACTGCTTGCGCGCAAGCTTGTCAACCACCGTTATACGAACCTGGGTAGCACGGATCCGGTCGCGCAGCTCCGAGGCCAAATACCACTGGATCTTCTCACCGCTCAAGCTACGGATGCCGTTGAGCAGGGGGCTGATCTTGAGCTCGGTGCCGGGGTCGGCAAAAAGCACGCGTCGTGGGTTCACGGTGTAGCGCGGATCCCCTTTGTTCATAGCCATCTGATAGAGGCGCTGATCGGCACCGCCAGAAGTCATCGTGAGCCTCTCGCCCACGGTCCAAAAGCTCAACAGTCCGATGCCAAATTCCCCTTGCAAACCGCCTCCGGAGCCGTCTGCCTTCAAGCGTCGCTTGATTGAGTCGCAGATATGAGTCGCGACGTACTTGAAGTC
>PLEA01000159.1 GCA_003136335.1 Acidobacteriaceae bacterium
ATTTTCGTGATGCGCTACGACGGTACCCACGTCGAGCAACTCACCGACAACCAGTGGGAAGAAGGCACTCCGGGGTGGGAGCCTGTGGTGCCCGCTCGCGTTGCCAGCCGGTAGCAACCGGCGGCCGTGCTTCGACCAGGGCCTATCCGGAGGTTATTCGCACCTGACGTATAACACCCGAGCCGCCTGATGTCCACGATTAACGGCGGCCTTGCGGAATGCTATTCAAATCATTTTCCGAATAGGCGCATTCGCAACCGTTTGGCGTCTGGCATTAAGGAGCGGGGTAGGAGCTAACGGTTAAATGGATCTTCATTGATCCAACGAAAGCCCCGGCTGATGAGCAGAAACCGGGAGTCGTCAAAACGATGGAACTCTGCGACGATTGGGTTCCCATCCAGGCTCCCGCGAAGAATCAGGTGCTCAGCGTCAGGCTGGTAGTAAGTAAAATTGCCTTCTTTCTTCAATTGCGTGGAACTCAACTTGAGAGTGCGCTTGGGCTCGTCGTACGTCGTAGTGAAACTGATCCGCTCGCCGCCGGCATCGCGGATCGACAACCCCCTCGAAAACTGAATGGTTAGCTGACGCCAGCGCGCAGCATCTGCTACGTCTCCGGTAAAGCTATCGGCGTTCCAAACGCCATAGAGAGGTGCGTGCTTGAGATACGTGGTGGAGGACTCTCTGACACTCTTGTATCCGCCCCAGATTTTGTTGTAAAGAATCGATGAGATCACCAGGACTTGCAACGCAATCGCGACGACCCGCAGCCAGCGGCGCTCGAACCTTGGCACCCACACACCTTCGAGCCGGGACGGCTGGTGCAGCAGGAAGAAGCGCATCATCGCAACTGCGTCGGGGATCAGCAGAAAAATAGACATGAGCAACAGGTGCGACGAGTATAACTTTACGGGAACGTCGTAACAGAAATTCAGCGTGACCACGTTCAACATGGCGCCCGCCGCCACCATAGCGCCAATCGTTGTTGTCCGCCGAAACAAAAGCAGGGCTCCAGCCAGGACTTCGGCCAGTCCGCAAAACTTCGTATAGGCCACCGACGCGCCCATGAAGGTCCAGAGAATACCCATGGGAGACGATTCCCCATAGGTTCGGGTGAGCTGCGACAGGTAGGGCGGACTGAATTGCAGCGGATACACCTTGGCGAAACCGTACGAAAGCATTGTAAATGCAAGCGTAAAGCGAACCAGGAGCCGAAGCCATGCATACAGGGTTCGGTAGTTGGGGCGACGGCGGTCGAGAAGAGACCAAATGAGTGTCGAGAAGGCGGCGATTGTGGCGAAGCAGAAAGCGAGGACGTAGTCAAGAGTAGTGTCGCCGCTACCGGTGAGATGGTATTTAGTTATGGCCCCGTGCCGGTGAAAGATGTGGACAGCGACCCATGGGGTAAGGGCGTGAAACGGAGCCTCCGCCAGCTTGGTTAAGCCCAGAGAATCATCCTCGTTTCCGGCGCCGTCGCCATAGCTGGGAATCGCATCAAGCAGGTTTGATCTCCCCGCTTCGGGCCAACAATAAAGAACCAGGTATACGAAGGCGAAGCGGAACAGGACCCGGCGGAGCAGGCTCCAGCGTTCGGGTGCATTCTTAGAGGGCACCGAAGAGGCTAGGGCTTGGGCAATTTCCGCCATCTGAATTTATTTTTCCAATCTTGGCCGGAATTTATTGTACTTTATTTTGAGCGAGAATCATCCGCGCGGCATAATAACCACACATTCCATGAACTCCACCTCCCGGCGGCGTCGATGATGAACAGAGATAGAGGTTATCAACCGGCGTGCGGTACGTGGTTCGTGTCGGTCGCAGAAGAAGTTGGGAAAGATTCGCCGCGCCACCCGAGATATCCCCGCCGATAAGATTGGCGTTGTGCCGCTCCATATCTCCCGGCGTGAGAACGCTGCGAGCGAGAATCCGGGATCGGAAGCCGGATGCGAACCGCTCGATCTGTCTTTCGATGCGATCGGCCATATCGACAGTCGACCCGTTCGCGACATGGCAATACGCCCACGCGGTGTGTTTGCCCGCGGGAGCGCGCGAAGAGTCGAACAAGCTGGGTTGTGTTAACAGCACGAACGGACGCTCATCCACTCTGTTTTCCCACGCCGCGCGTTCCGATTCCGCGATTTCCTCAAGAGAACCACCTAAGTGCACGGTAGCCGCGCGCGAACACTCACTCGAGTTCCATGGAATTGGCCCGCTGAGCGCCCAGTCCATTTTGAACACGCCAGGACCGTAGCGGTAGCTTTCCAGCTTACGGCTGTAGCTTCGAGGGAGCCAATCGCCCGCAATCGAAAGAACCTGGCGCGGAGTAACATCGAGAAGTATGATCGATACGCCCTTCAGTTCGCTCAATTTTTGAACACTGGTGTTTGTCACAATGCGTCCACCGAGTGACTGGAAGTAAGAGGCCAGCGCATTGCCAATGCTTTGCGAGCCGCCCTTGGCAATAGGCCAGCCGACGGCGTGAGCGGCGATCCCCAGAACCCAGCCGAAGGCGCTGGTGCCGAAAAATTCCAAGGGGAGGATGGAATGAGCGGCGATCCCCGCAAACAGAGCACGGGTTTGTGCGTTCCGGAATGCAACGCGCGCCGTAAGCGACGCGGGCCAGAGCGCCAAAGAGCCGAATCGCGACAATAGAAACGGATGCTTCGGAAAATGCAGCGGAGCGAGCACATCCATCGATAGGTCCCGCCAGCGCTTCACCATCGGACCCATCAGCCGCCGGTATCGGACTTTGTCTTTACCGAGACGCATCGCAGTGTCTTCCACGGACCGTTCCAGCACCATGGTGCTGCCATCGTCGAACGGATGGCATAGCGGGGCGGGAGAATGGATCCATTCGAGGCCGTGATCGGCCAGAGGAAATGAGTGGAATGCCTGCGAGCTAACGGCCATGGGGTGCGCGGCTGAGCAGATGTCGTGAATGAATCCGGGCAGCGTTAACTCGCTTGACCGCGCTCCTCCTCCAATGGTTGGCTGCGCTTCGAGCACGGTGACATGAAGACCAGCGCGCGCCAGAAGAATCGCCGCCGTCATTCCG
>PLEA01000249.1 GCA_003136335.1 Acidobacteriaceae bacterium
CGGTGATGCGATAATCAAACATTCGCAGACTGGAAATTCCGCGCAAGCGCGTAGCATCAAATCTTCCCGGAAAGAGCCGCGCCTTGAGCCGCAGCCTGCGGAACAGTTGCATCAAGAAGTAGTACTCATAAATCCGGTTGCGGGGCTGATGCAGGGCGTCCGCCGACGCCGCCAAGTCCAGAGCCGGACAGACCGCCGCCACGGCTTTAAATTGTGGAGGCCCTTTGCTCCCCCACTCTCCGGCCAATTTCAGCACCAGGTTTCCGCCCATCGAAAACCCGATCAGCGCGATACCCAAGACCCCATCGTTCTCGAGCACGCTGCGAACTACGGCGGCGACATCGCCTGACAGGCTCGAGTTGTAGAGCGTGGGCGCACAAGCATCCATCCCGCCGCAGTTGCGCTGGTTCATCAGCACCACGTTCATCCCCGCCGCTAGTCCGTTGCGCGCCACGCCCAGCATGTACTGCGAATCGGACGATCCTTCGAGGCCGTGTACGACGATCAAGGTCAGGGCCTCTTGCCGATGTGCTTCGCTTTGCCAGTAGCACCAGGAGCGCACCTTGACGCCGGGCTCGACCTCGACCAGCCGTTCTTCGGCCTTCGGCAGGTGGATTTTCCGCGGCAGCAGAAAACTGGCGAGCGTCTGTACGTGCCCGCCGCCCAGCCACCGGCGCGCGCGGAAGGCCACGCGCCCCGCCCACTGCCCGACACCTGGGATTCGAGAACGTGGGCTTCGAGAATCTGGGCTTCGAGAATCCGAAATTTGCGAAGTTCCCATAAATTGATTCTAATGGTTCTGGAGTCACCCATGCCCATCTTCGAGTACATCTGCAAAGAATGCCATCACCGGTTCGAGACCCTCGTCTATGGCAAGCAACAAGCCGAGTGTCCCAAGTGCCATGCCACCAAGCTGGAGCCGCAGCTCTCGGTCTTCGCCGTTTCCGCAAAAGGCTCGCCGGCTTCGTCGTCCCCGGCCCGCGCCTGCGGATCGTGCGGCGATCCCCGCGGCCCCGGTGCCTGCTCTCTCGGCGACATGAACTAGTCGCGGGAAAAGAGTATTGAGTAGGCCTCCCCAAGAAAAAGGCATCTTTCTTGATGGAACTGTTCACAATTGATCAGCTTCCTGTGGAGGAACGCGGCATGAATATAGTTATGAAGGTAACCGAGAAACAAGCACAATCGGTGCGGTGCCCGACCTGCGGCGCTGAGCCAGGAAAGAAATGTGAGCTCAGCAGCGGCCAGCCCCGCACGGACTCCCATCGAGACCGACGCCTGACCGCAGCGGAGAAGGAACTCGGATCCGTAGACGCGGAATCAGCGTAGGCGGTTGATTGACGCGCTTCGCCTGCGTGAGAACAACAAGCAGGAAAGATTAAACGACCGGAGGCCAAACCGGTGAGCGGCGATATAGCGTCTTCATTTAACGAGGACATTCCCCTGCAGTTTGGTTCCTGATCCAGTTCGGGGAACTTCCTGGGCGTAAACTCCGGCACAGGGATCGAATCCGCCGTGCCCGCTCTTTGTGCTCCGTGAGTTGGCACTCCGAAATTTCAGCGTCCTGGTTGAACGTGTGAATCTGCTGATCGATCAAGCCGTCGATCTCGCGAATTACGGTGGTTCGCTCTGCAATCGTTATCGTCGCTTTGTTCCTTGCGTGCTATGTGGCCGCGAGCGCCGCTCCGGCCGGTTCCGCGACAATGGCGTTGGCGCTGAGGAAGGCCTGCCTCAATGACTCAGTTGCTGCCGTGCTCTCGTCCGCCGTGGGAACTTGAATCTGTAGCAAGCCCGTCCTACCGCGGTCGACGGTGGATGAGAATGCATGCTGATGCTGCATAATGAATTCCAGATTCCTGCTTAACCCATCCGATCGAAATCCATCCTCGAAGTGAATGCCTTGATTGTGGAACGCAGAGGATGAGGTCCAGTAGGCGCAGATGAGGTGCCACTCCCCGCGGGTTATCGATGACCAGACCTTTAAATAATCAAGGGAACCTTCCGGGCCGAATGTGTACTCGAGGTGCAGCAATCCCGCGGTTGGATCTTTCATCAAGTCCGCCCAGCTCACGATGACAGCAGATTCAAGCGTTCGTTCCAGAGTCGGAGGGTTTGCGCTGTTCATAACGACTTCCTTCCTGGCGTGTGATTCGGAATTCCGCCGGTCACCAGAGTGGGTTCCGGCTGCAGCAGTTCCAGCGAGAAGAAGAACAGAAGTGCCGCGAACGTGGTCGCCAAGCTGGACATGTAACTGGAAAAGGGGAGCGGGAAAACAGGATTAAACAGGCAGGCTGCAATTATGAATAGGATCATCCACACATACCGGCCCATTTTTGCCGCCTGGGTTAAGACCACTACGGCGGCCGCAGCGACGACTAACTGCAGCGCTAATCCCACCCCCGGCAACGATCGCGAGAGAGCGACTCCGATTAAAGCTGCGATCGCACTCCACTTTATGGCTTTGGTCAGCATTCCGTTCATCCTTTTCTGATTGCGTGTTCGACCCTGCATTAACCTCTGGCCCACTCGGCGTCTCGCTGGCCGTGG
>PLEA01000489.1 GCA_003136335.1 Acidobacteriaceae bacterium
GTGGCTGTTGAAAAACTCCCTCCCCAGAAATTCGCCGAAATAAAATTGGACCAGGATGCCCTACAAGCGACTTTCTCGACTTGGGTAGACATTTTCAGTCCCCCGATTTTTCGCTGTTTTGAGGAAAATGGACTTTTTCAACAGCCACGCCTGGTTTCGACATTGGCGCGAATGAGAAGGGTGTAGAGTGCGGGCGGCCAGAACCAACCCCAAACCCCTGATGTTTACTGGTTTGTCACTATGGAGTCCGGTTTCAAAACGCGCTACCTCCTATCCCGTCAAGACTCAGTGCCTACGGTGCCTACGGTACCGTCATTTTCTTGTTCAGCAAAGTCGATGCGGACACGAATGCACTTCTGCGACTGCTGGGAATGCGTTCTGCTGTAATTCACTCCATAAACCGCACTTTCCGCTTGGGCCAACGCATATTTGGTCAATTTAGAATACGACTGCGACGGGCTTCCGATCGCAAAAGCGATATGCCCAGCATAGACCAGAATATCCGCCGGAAGAATCGGATCCCCTTCCTCCACCAGAGTGCCCATCGGCTCCCCGAGGATATTTTTTCCTCCGGGGTTCATGCTGATGCCGTCGATTGGAACCCCGCACACTTTCCTGAACACGTGCCTCACGAATCCGCCACAATCGAAGCGCTGTGTATCATCGCATCCCTCTCCCCAAACCACGGCGTTGGTCACGTTCATCGAGGTCGAATAGTCCATGATGGAGTCGCCCTTGACGACTCTGGGTGTTAAATCATCCCCCAGCCGACCTGAGACGCCGGGTTCTTGCCATTCTTCTCGATAAACGCCAGCAACTCCTTTGTGGATATAGCGTCAGGCGGGCCCACCGCCGGAATAGCAATCTTCCTGGCAGGCTTTGCGGCTGCCAGACCGTCGTGTCGAAAACGGCCGGCGCAGACATATACAACATTGCTGACGGTGATCGTCGCTGCGCCGAAGCAAGACTGTTCGGGTTTATTGGCGTCCAGCACTCCCGGAGCATATTGGACCGCCCCATTGGCCGTTGGTTTGTCCCCGGCAGCGCCCCAAAGATAGTGGGCCCCGTCGTCGGCCAAACGCTTGGCGTACGCCAAAATGTCGTTTCTTTTTTGGTTGCATAGCTGTTCCAAAAATCCATGACGAATGCTGCATCGGTGTAAATCTCGCTTCTGAAGCTTCCAAGGCGGCACACATTGTACAACGACTCGCCTGCTGAGATGGCTGCGCGGAATTGAAAGCCGTCGCCATACGCGTCAAGGGCTTAACTTCTGGGAGACTCGCGCGGACTAATATCGGTGCAGTCGAGCCGCGGCTCCGTGCTATAATTCGTGTTCGCCTGTATCCATCATCGAGGTAATCCTGTGATCTCCTCTGAAGGCGAATCCTGCGCCATCCAAGATCTTTAGATACGAGGTCTAACCATGTCTGGCCATTCAAAATGGGCGACAATCAAGCACAAGAAGGGCGCGCTCGACGCCAAGCGCGGCAAGATTTTTACCCGTCTCATTAAGGAAATCAGCATTGCCGCAAAGAACGGCGGCGGCGATCCTGATACCAACCCGCGCTTGCGCGGCGCCATCGTCGCGGCCAAGGCCGAGAATATGCCCGCCGATAACATCAAGCGGGCCATCCAGCGGGGCACCGGCGAATTGCCCGGCGCCAACTACGAGGAATTCTCGCTCGAAGGCTACGGGCCTGGCGGAGTCGCGGTATTGCTCGACATCAACACCGATAATCGCAATCGCACCGTCAGCGAGATCCGTCACGTCTTCGGCAAAAACGGCGGCAACATGGCCGAAGCCGGCGCCGTCTCCTGGATGTTCCACAAGAAGGGCGACATCCTCATCGCCAAGACGGCTGCCAAAGAAGACGATTTGATGAACATCGTTCTCGAATCCGGTGGAGAAGATCTGAATGACGATGGCGACAACTGGGAAATTCTGACAGAAACTTCCGCCTACGAAACCGTGCTGGAAGCGGTGAAAAAAGCCGGCATCGAGCCCATATCCGCCAGCGTTGCCATGATTCCGCAGAACTACATCAAACTGGAAGGCGCCGCGGCCAACACCATGATCCGCCTCATGGAAGCGCTCGAAGAACAGGACGATGTGCAGAACGTGCACTCGAATTTCGACATCGATCAGAAACTGCTGGAAGAAGTCGCGGGATAGTTTTGGAATATCCGAAGATCGCCGAGCCGCCCTGGTTTGGGGCGGCTTTTGTTCTTGCGAGATTCTTGCCGAATCACTAGTGCATTCTGCGGACCGAAGTTTTCAACATGTTCGTGGAAAATGCTGTGGAAAAGGGCCACGCTACCTTCGTAAGTGATTCACCGAGAGATGCTTCAACACTTTGCACTGAAGCGAGTGCTGGCACCTTCGTGGTAGGACTCGCGGGCAAAATAAGTTTTGAAAGTTAGAATCGACAAGCTTCTTGTGGACCGTGGACTGGCGGCCTCGCGCGAGCGCGCCCAGGCTCTTATTCTTGCGGGCAAGGTGCTGGTGGACGATCAGAAACTCGAGAAAGCGGGCGCGCAGGTCTCAGCGGAGTGCGCGGTCCGCCTGCTCGGCGAAGATCTCAAATATGTGAGCCGCGGCGGACTGAAGTTGGAGCGCGCCCTCGACCACTGGAATATTGCAGTCGCGGGAAAGATTTGTCTTGATATAGGCGCGTCCACCGGAGGGTTCACCGATTGTCTGCTGCAGTATGGCGCTGCGCAAGTCATCGCGGTGGACACAGGTTACGGGCAGATGGACTTCAAACTTCGCCAGGATGCGCGAGTCCGGCTCCTGGAAAAAACCAACGCTCGTTACCTGACGGGTGAAGCGATTGGGGTTACCGCAGATTTCATCGCGATGGACGTTTCCTTCATCTCCGCAACTCTGGTGCTTCCGGCCGTGATTGGCGCCGCCTTTCCAGAATCGCCGGACGAACGCCCGGGGCGAATAATTGTCGTGCTGGTAAAACCCCAGTTCGAAGCGGGCAGGGAACATGTGGGCAAGGGAGGCATCGTGCGCGACGAGGCCGCCCAACTCGCATCCGTGGAGAAAGTGAGAACCGCGCTGCAAACTCTGGGCGCGGCGCAGACCGATACAATCGAGTCGCCAATCTTGGGCGCCGAAGGCAATCGCGAGTTCCTTCTCTACGGCCTGTTTTAGTCCTCAGTGTTCTCCGTGTCCTCTGTGATCAAAACCTTGAGATTCTGTACAATCTCTCTTTCAACATCCCATGGCCAATTCGCATGCATCTTTCCAGAAGACCGCCGCCATCATTTCGCGGCCTGCTCGCCCTCTGGTCGCACAAATTATTCCGGGGCTCCTCGCCTGGCTTGCTGAGCACGGCTACAGAGTCATCATCGATCTGGAAACATCGCAATATACCAATGGGCAGCAGATCGTGCCTCGCGCACAAATGGCGTCGCAGGCGCTCGATCTCGTGGTTGTGCTTGGCGGCGATGGCACGCTTCTGTCGGCCGCACGAATTACGGCAGCTGTGGATGTTCCTCTGCTCGGCGTCAACCTTGGATCGCTCGGATTCTTGACGGAAGTGCCTCTGCAATCGCTCTACCACATGCTCGAAGCGATCGCGCAGGGACGCGCCGCGGTCGAATATCGCTCACTCATGCAGGTTGAGTTGATGCGCGAAGACGAGGTTCGCAGCAGCTATCTGGTCTTTAACGACGCGGTAGTCAACAAGACCGCCCTCGCCCGCCTCAATACTTACGACCTCTACATCGACAAGGCGTTTGTTTCCAGCTATCGGGCGGATGGCATGATCGTGGCCACGCCGACAGGATCGACGGCGTATTCTCTATCTGCTGGCGGACCGGTCCTCATGCCCAGCGTTAAGGCATTCGTGGTGACGCCGGTTGCGCCGCATTCCCTAACACATCGCCCGCTGGTAGTGCCGGATTCGGTGGAAATTGAAATCCTGCTGCGCAGCGAAGAGGAGGTCGCCTACCTGAGCCTGGACGGACAGCCGGGTCTGGACCTGCGGGACGGCGATCGCGTGCGCTGCCGCCGCTCCGAGCATCAGGTGAATCTCTTCCGCACCGGAACCGACTTTTTTCACGTGCTTCGCACCAAGCTGAAGTGGGGAGAACGACAAAACTGAGGCGGAAGTATGAACATCCTTCGAATTAGCGTTGTTGCCGCATTGTTCGCGTTGGCAGCCTCCGCGTTCGGTCAGGATCCGGTCGCAAAGCCTGCCAGCGAGTCCTCCACGATTCTGGAAACCTGGTCGATGATCGAGAAAGACTTTACCTCCGCCGCCGATGCCATGCCGGAAGAAAAATATTCCTTCGTTCCCTCGGCCGAGAATTCAAAGGCGCGCAATTTTGCGCAACAGGTGGGGCATGTGGCGTGCGCCGATTTTGCCTTTTTCAAAGAATTCGAGGGGACGAAGCCGGGCGAGGACTGCCGTTACTAACGGTAAAGAGCCGAAGAAGAGCAAAGCGGAAATCATGAAGTACTGCGCATGAATGGCATCGTGCCGCCAGCCAGTCCATGAGTGCCTAGGTCAGCAGCGATTACAATTCGGCGCGCAGCAGGTCCGAAACTTTTTCCCGCCGCCGGATCACCTTGGCCGATTTGCCTGTAACCAGCACCTCCGCCGGGCGCGTACGAGTGTTGTAGTTCGACGCCAGCACCATTCCGTAGGCGCCAGCATCCAGAATGGCGAGCAGATCTCCTTCATCGACCACCGACAATTCGCGGTCGAGGGCAAAGAAATCTCCGGTCTCGCATACTGGGCCGACAATATCGGTGACTTCTGCTTTCGCCGCCGAAGCCGCGCTCTTAGTGACGGGAACAATCTCGTGATAGGCGCCATAAAGCGCGGGCCGGATCAAGTCGTTCATCGCAGCATCGACCACCAGAAATCGCTTGCCGTCATTTGCCTTGCGGTAGACCACTGAGGTGACCAAAACACCCGCCGGGCCTATGATTGACCGCCCAGGTTCCAGAAGTAGCCAAACGTCCAAGCCTCGCAGGGGCCTGGCGAGCGCGCGCGCATACGCCACCACATCGGCGGAAACATCATCCGCATCGGCCTTTTCGTAGGCAATGCCCAGCCCGCCACCCGCGTCGATGTAGTCGATGCGATGGCCATCTCTGCGCAGTTCGCGGACCAGATCTGCCACACGCGCCATAGCTTCGCCGAAAGGTGCGACATCCGTGATCTGCGAGCCGATGTGAACGCTCACTCCACACACCTTGAGATATCGCGCCCCCGACGCTTTAGCGTAGAGCGCCCGCGCTTCGCGGATAGGCACTCCGAACTTGTGCTTGCGCAAGCCCGTAGAAATGTAGGGATGAGTCTCGGCCGCGACATGGGGATTCACCCGTAGCGCCAGAGGCGCCGTCTTCCGCAGGCGGCCGGCGCACTCTGCCAGCGTCCATAATTCCGACTCACTCTCCACGTTAAAAAGCATGATTCCGGCCTTTAACGCAGCGCTCAGTTCCTCGCGCGTCTTTCCCACGCCGGAGAACACTACTTCCTTCGCCGCCTTGCGGTCTGCGATGAGAATACGTTCCAGTTCTCCGCCGGAAACCACGTCGAACCCGCATCCCTTCCTGGCTAACAGTCGCAGAAGGGTCAGGTTCGAATTCGCTTTAACGGAGTAGCAGATGGTATGCGGCAGGTCACGGAACGCATCGTCGAATGCGTCATAGCGCTCGCGGATTGTAGACGCGGAGTAGACATAGAGAGGCGTGCCGTGCCGCTCGGCCAGCTTTGGCAGGGCCACGTCTTCGCAGTGCAGGACAAACTGTCCGCCACGTCGAAAGATGCCGCGTTTCATCTCGCGATAGACGAATCCGGGGGAACGCGCCACTATGTTCTGACTACGCGAGGTCATTTTTTCTTGTTGGATGTTTGCGTGCCGCCGCGCACCCGAATGGCGACAACAGTCTGGTCATCGAACGTTTCCACGCCCGCCGAGTGTTCGGCCGCTGCCTTGAAAAGCAAATCCACGACGCATTGCGCCGACTTTCCCGTGCACTCACCAACGATTCTCTCGACCCGGCCGCGTCCAAACAGTTCACCCTTGAGGTTGCGGGCGTCGAGAATGCCGTCGCTGAAGAATACGAACATATCGCCCGGCTTCATTCGGAACTTGAATTCATCGTAGTCGGCTTCGTCAAACAGGCCGAGGGGCAAGCCGGTCGCTTCGACGGCTTCGATCACTTCTTCCTTGCCGTGAACATAAATGGGGCGAGGAAGGCCGGAGTTCGCGACCGTCAGGGTGCGATGCTCATCGTCCCAAAGAGCGTAAATGATGGAAACGAACTGGGCCTCGATGCGGCGCTCAGCCAGAGATAGATTCACCGCAGAAAGCATTTCCGCCGGCCCCGGTTCAATCGGAGCGTGCGAGCGAATAATTCCGCTTACCAGTGCCGCATAGATGGCCGCAGGGGCGCCCTTTCCGCTCACGTCGCCAATCACGATTCCAAGCCGCGACATCGAGTAAGGGATGAAGTCATACAAATCGCCGCCGATGGCCCGTGCGGGAACAAACTTCGCGGCCACGTCTAGATGGGCAAGTTTCGGATTTGTTTGCGGCAGCAGCCGCCCTTGTAGTTCCCGGGCCAGAGCCAGATCGCGCTCCAGTCGCCGCTCTTGCCGCTCGATTTCTTCGTACAGGCGAGCGTTCTCCACGGCGATAGCAATTTGCGCGGCCAGAGTCGTCATAGTGAGCTGATGCTCTTCGGTAAAAAATCCGCGCCGGGTGTGCTCCAGGTCGAGCACGCCNNAGCACGCCAATCACTTTGCCCTTGTAGACGAGCGGGACCGCCAGTTCGGATCGAGTCTCGGGATTTGCCTCGACGTAGCGCGGATCCTTCGTGACGTCGGGCACCAGAACCGCCTGCTGGCTCTCTGCCGCCGCGCCCACTAATCCCCGTCCCAACGAAATTTCATTCTTCAGATGAATA
>PLEA01000526.1 GCA_003136335.1 Acidobacteriaceae bacterium
TTGCAGGTGCTTGATGGCTTCTTTCGAATGCTGTGCTTTCATTAAGGATGTGGCGTCGTTGAACTCCACTACGGCCTTATTGGGGGCTTCCAGATCGAGCGCGGATACGACACCGGATTCGATCAGCTCTTTATTTTGGTTGCGTTGCTTCTGGTTTTGGTGCGCATCTCGGTTGACCTGGTCGAGATACATTTGCGCGAAGTCGATCTGCGCGAACTCGCCATCCAAGCCCATATTCATATTGGGGATCTGTGCAAGCGTGGAAATCTGGAAACAGAGCCCAAAGGCGACAGCCCAGGCGAAACGACTCGGAACCCTCTTGCCAGATTGACGGCGGTGCGTAGGCTGCACAAATGCTCCTGCACAGACACGGGCTTTCGCCCGGAAAGGCGTCGAGGACGGCAGGCGGAGATGCCCTGAACGTCCCTGGGGCACCTAACTATAGCAGATATCCTTTCCTGCCTTCCGGATCCAGCTTCCATTTACCGGAGACACGGGCCGAGAGTCGTCGTCCGCCCTCGGAGGCGCCGATGTCGGCGAAAATATTTCCCTTCTTTGCGCCTCAATTTGCACAGATATGATTAGATAGATAGCGATGAAATATTGCCGATTTCAGTTCAATGGCCAGATTCAATATGGGCTGGTCGAGTCCGTAGGCGGACGGGACGCGATTGTGCGGGTACTGCTGACCGCTCCCGAAGAAGCCGACGGGGACATGGAGAGCTTGCGCACGCGGCGGATCGAGGCCATTGCGCTGGAGCAGGCTTCGCTGCTGCCCCCGGTGCGGCCGTCGAAGATCGTCTGCGTGGGGCGCAATTATCGCGAGCATGCGGCTGAGTTGGGACACGATGTGCCTACCGAACCCCTTATTTTTTTGAAGGCCACTTCGGCGTTACTGCCGCCCGGAGGGACGGTGCGCCGTCCGAAGATCTCGCAGCGGGTCGATCACGAGGGCGAGTTGGGCGTAGTGATTGGCAAGACGTGCTATCAGCCGGCGGCGGATGCGGACATTCGGCAGTACATTTTGGGCTATACCTGCGTGAATGACGTCACGGCGCGCGATCTGCAGAATAAAGATGGCCAGTGGACCCGGGCGAAGGGCTTCGACACGTTTTGTCCGGTGGGGCCGGTGGTGACCGACGAGATCGATCCGTGGGCCGGCGTGGGCGTTGAAACCCGCGTTAACGGCGAGGTACGGCAGCAGGGCAACACGCGGGATTTCATCTTTGCGCTGGACGTTGTGATCCGGCACATTGCGCAGGCGATGACTTTGTTTCCGGGAGACCTGATCGCCACAGGGACGCCTGCGGGGGTGGGGCCGCTGGTGGCGGGGGATGTGGTCGAGGTCAGCGTGGAGGGCGTGGGGACGCTGAAGAATTCGGTGGTGGATGAGTAGAGCGTGAGCGGCCTTGGCGGCACGGGCCAACCGTTTAAGGTTTATGAGTGATTTTGAAATGGTTCCTGGCGTGACGTCCGCCGCATTGCGCAGGGCGTCAAACGGGGAGCTTGTCCTCACTGTCGGAGGCGCTCTGGAAGTCATCGAAGCCTGCTCATCGTCAGAAATAGCAGTACTGGGCTTCGAAGTTTTTCCCGGTCTCAACGTCTCGACTTATGATCGACATCTGAAAGACCCGGCCAACGAGAACGCTTGGCCTGACTACGTGAGAATCAGCAACGCGCTCGCGGAGCACTTCTTTAAGAAGAAATCCGGCAGCAGTTACAAGCGAATGTATCTTGACGACGGCCTCGTGGCGAGAGTTCTGCGAGATCAAGCGCCAATTTACGTAAGACCCGAGAGCCGGTCGTCCCCTTTCTAACTCCGGCCACCCCGGACTAATGCAACCGGAACCTTTCCTTCATCAGCCTCTGCAGGCGGGGCTTGTACAGGAGATCGTAGGCGAGTTCTTTGTCGGGGAACATGGCNNACCATGCTGATCATCACTTGCAGGCGGCGGATTTTTCGGGATTCCTCTTCACGCTCGCGGAGGGTCTCCTGCTCCGCCAATGGAAAACTCGTTCCCTGCCCGCCCTGTTGATGAATGTTCATCGTGTCCCCTTTTCTCGTCCCACAATTTGGATGACTCTACGCGCTCCCGGCGTTGCGCCACGGGTTAAGGCCATTCTGCCGCAGTTATAGAAGAATGCAACTACACAAAAGTGCTGTCTGAGGTTAATTCTGTAGGTGCTGACCAAGAAGGGCGGGGCATCGAAGAGTTTGTGGAACGGATCTTTTTCGGTGACGGAAGTCCCTCAGCGGCTGGAGCAGACACTGATGGTGCCGTGCTTGCGGCACGACTGAAGTCGTGGCCTTCCAGTTTGTGGCTCGGAAGAAGAGTAGAATCGATCCCTGTGCAGAGCGGATTCGGCCAGCCTTTTGCGGTCCGATTCCAGAATTGGAGATGTCATGGCAGAACCTGGCAATTCGGCCGCCGAAGCGCAGCCGCGTCCTGATCCCCGTCCTAATCCTAACGAGAAACTGGTAAAGGTCTTCGACTCGGAGCAGGAACCTGAGGCGCTGGTGGTGAAGGGATTGCTCGAGTCGGCGGGCATCGAAAGCGATCTCACCTCGGCGTCCATGGTGCAAGACGCGTTCCCGGGTCTAGGCGGGACGATCCTGCTAGTGCGCGAAGAGGATGCGGAAGCCGCTCGACGCGTGATTGCAGAAGGACGCCGGTCGGCGCCTGAAGATGACGACACGGCGGAGATCTCGATTATTGAAGAGCCGCCACGGACGGCGTAACCGAGTGACCGTCGAGATAGAAGGTAACCGACCGGATTACGAAAATTTCGCGGCAGCTTAAGCTTGGCGGAGAAGCGGATACGGTCGCCGTAATGGTAAAGAAAGTCGGGTTTGGGAGCGCTGGAAGGGATCGTGTTGGCATCGGAGTTTTCTTCCAGAGACGCATCGTTCGGGCGCGGGCTAAAAACGCTCAGGCGGATGCCGGAATGGATGGCTTCGCTCTGTCCGTCGGCTGTCTGAACTTCTTCGGTTTCGACGTCAATTGTCTGTCGGATTTCGTTAAAGCCGCCCTGCTGCAAACGACCGTCGCGCGTGACATGCGCGGTGATTTGCAGCTCCTGCCGATCCGCATAGGGTTGGATACTGGTGTCCAGGCGAGTGGATGCCCCGTGCGCCTCAATGTGAAGGGCTCCTACGAGAAAGACAGCTCCTAGAGCCAGCGACAATGCCCAGGGAGTAAGCCACCGCCGCCCACAGCATGGGCTGGCGGCTGGCCTTGAAGTGGAAAGCGGGAGGGCTGGCGGGAGTGGGGGACGAAGTCATGAAAACGCGCGACGTTGGCCCTTTACTTGATTTGGCAGCCGGACAGCCGAGGGCGGCGGTCCCCACGTGAGTCTCACTGAGCTAAGTGCACAACGCTTTCCAAGTGGTAGGTTTGCGGAAACAAATCCACCAAGTGCACTTGCTCGACGCGATAACCGGCCGCCAGCAAGGTCACCAGATCGCGCGCCAGCGTTGCCGGATCGCACGACACATACATAACTCGCGGCGCGCCCAAGGTCGCCAACAATCGCGCTACGCCTTCTCCCAGGCCACTCCGGGGCGGGTCCACCACCACCAGGTCGGGCTGATTAGATATTTGAGATCGAACTGCGCCCTTCCCGACTCGCTCCGTAATCTCCGCACGGGCCAGGTACTGCTCCGCTGTGGCCTGCACAGCCTCTCCATTCGGGGATTGATTGTAGGAAAGATCGGCTGAGGAAGTCTGTGACGTCTCTACAGAAACGACGTGATGAAAGTCACAGGCCAAGGCTGTGGAAAACAATCCTGCGCCGGCATACAGGTCGAGCGCGAGTTTGCCCGCTTGCCCCGCGGTGACGACCTTGACCAGTTCGTCGGTCAAATGACGGTTGGTTTGAAAGAAAGAACCCGCGCTAACGCGATATGCCGCCCGCTGGGTCTGATAAGTCAAATACGCGGCGCCGACGGCAACCAAAATTGCCTGCGCTCCTGCCTTCTGATCGCCGGGATTGGCTTCGCGGAAGGCGACGACTCCGGCAATCTCGGGCAGAGCGTCGCGCAATTCCTCGGCCCACACGCGCACGGCGGCTCTTCGGGCCGCCCCCGCGCACCCGACATCCACCAACAACTGAGTGTCGTCGGCATTGGCAAAGAATTCGACCTTCCGCACTCCCTCGGGAACTTTGCCCGCCCGTCCGCTCTGCCAGAGGGATGCGATGCCACGGTTGATTAACGGCGAACTGATGGGACACTCTTCGACTGCCAGCAGTTCGTGCGAAGCCAGCTTGAAATATCCCGCGACGAACGCGGGGCTGACCTGCACCTGCAGACGCGATCGGTTGCGATAGTTCCACGGCGGCGACGGATGGACTTCGATGTCGAACGGCAATTCCAGCTTGGCCGTGCGCCGCAGGCTCTCGCGCAGGATCTCTTTCTTGATCTCGATCTGGTGCTCGTAGGTGACGTGCTGGTAGTGGCATCCGCCGCAGCGGCCAAAGTATGGGCAGCCAGGTTGGACGCGGTGCGGAGAAGGCTCGATGACCGCTTCAGCCTTCGCTCGCGCAAAGCCGGGTTTCTGCTCGGTAAGGGAAGCCTCAATTTTTTCTCCCGCCAGTACAAAGGGGACGAATACGGCCTTGCCGCGTCCGCGCGCTTCATCTGCGCCAGGATCGGCCGGCAGACGGGCCAGGCCGTCGCCGCCGTAGATCAGCTTTTCGATTGTGAGGAGCAAGACTTGATTCTACGGCATCAGTAAGGGCGGAACCGCGGATGGCGGATTCGCCGGAGTGGTCTATCCCGCAGCCTCGACCGTCAGTCTTAGTCCGACTGCTTTGGTAACGGCGGCCAGCGTGGAGAGCCGGGGATTCCCATGCTTTGACAGGGCGCGGTAAAGACTTTCGCGTTCGACTCCGGCTGTCTTCGCAATCTTGGCAATCCCGCGAGCCTGCACAACCCGGCGCAAAGCGACCAGCAACACCTGAGGTTCGCCGTTTTCTTCCAGTGCAGCTTTCAGGTACTCCACGGCAAAATGCGGGTTTTCACGTAGTTCACGAATCACGGTCTCGCCGTGCGAAATGCTGGTTTTGCGCTTCATACCGTTCCGGTCCTCTCTTTGTAGTCCTTGAGGTAAGCGATCGCCCTCTCGATGTCAGAGGACTGCTTGCGTTCACCGACCGCGAGAAGAAGGACACATAACTTGCCCAGCATCGCATAGTACACCCGGTAACCCAGTCCCCAAATCGATCCGCAGTTCGCACAAACCTCGCCGAAGTGGTTTGCAATCGGCAAAGTTACCGGCAGCGACGCGGTCGAGGCGAATTACGATCTTCACTTGGGCGCGAACGCGTCCTTCAGCTTCGCCAGCCATTCCCCGAAGACATCTTTTCCTTCGGGAGTGACATAGCGCCGAACTCAATCACTTTCTCGTTGTAACATATAAGTTACAGAAGTGTAACGGAACATTACTTGCGCACCGCCCAAGCCAATCCGTCCGGCTGTTTTCCAGCCGAGATTTGTCCGGTAACTTCCAGGGTCTTCAAATCTATGATTGCGACCTTGTCACTCGTGCTGACCGCCACATAGGCGCGGGAACCGTCGGGGGCGATCAGAATTCCTGCTGCGCCGCCTCCCAGGCTCAAGTGCTTCACTTCTTTGCGAGTGGTCGCGTCGATCACCACCAGGCCGATACCTGCAGCGTTGGGACCGGCGCCCAGGCCGGAGATCAGGACCCGCCTGCCATCCGGCGTGAACTTCAGGCGGTTGGCGCCTTTCAGGGGGATGGGAAGAGTTTGAATAGTTTTCTTGGCGACAACATCAATGATAGTCACGGTTGCGTCTCGCGCATTGGCCGCCCAGATTTCCTTGCCATCCGGCGAGAGGTCAAAGCCTTCGGAGCCGTTTCCGGAGCGGACATTCGTCACTTCCCAAGTCATACGCGAGCCGCCAGGGGGCGGACCCTGCGCTTGCGGCGGCGCACCGCCTGGAGGTGCTGATCCGGACCCAGGCGAGCCGCCGGGGGGCGGACCGAAGCCTCCGTTCGGCTGGGAGACTTGTTCGATGATGCTGATCGTGCCGGAGTTGACGTTCGAAGTAACGATGTGGTCGAGGCTCGGGGAGACGACGATCATGTGCGTTCGATCCTGGCCGGTGCCGAGTATCCAATCCACGCGCTGAGTAGCGGGATCGTAACGACCAATGACTTTATTCGTCTCCGCCGTGAAATAGAGTTTGCCGCCCGCGAATGCCAACCCATGCGTTGACCGCAACGCGCCCAGGTCGATCGCAGACAGCGCCTGCCGGGCCACCAAATCAACCACGGAGATGGTATGGAGAGCGCTGTCCGAGCCGCCATAGTTTGAGATGTAGGCGAGTTTGCCATCGTCGGATACGATGATTTCATGGGGATCCGGGCCGGCGGGGACGCGCGCCAGAACCTGTAAAGTCGCGGGGTCAACGATCGCTACTGTATTGTCACTCTTTGCCAGCACCAGAAGCGTAGACGGTGGGGCCTGCGCCAACGCGCCACTCGCGATGAGTGTCGCCGCGACCAGCCAATGGATGCTGCGTAGAAAGGTTCTCGTTCCCCTCATACTCTTTTGCTCCCAATTCGCAAGCTAGTTTACACTGCCCTCCCCGCCGCCGCGCCCGAGGCCCATGCCCACTGGAAGTTAAAGCCGCCGAGTTGTCCGGTGACGTCCACAACCTCGCCGATGAAAAACAGGCCGGGGACCTTGCGGCTTTCCATCGTTTTGGCTAGAAGTTCGTCGGTGTCGACTCCGCCGCAGGTGACTTCGGCTTTTTCGTAGCCCTCGGTGCCTGACGGCAGAATGGTCCAGGCGTGCGCCTGCTGCTCGAGGTCGGAAAGGGCAGTGTTCGTCCAGGATTGCGGCGCGTGATGTTCGAGCCAGCGGTCGGCTAGGCGAGCCGGCAGAGCTTTGTGGAACTCGGATCGCAGGGTCGTCAGGGTGCGCGGGGTTTTGGGATCGTGGAAGATTGCAGTCAATTCGCTGTCCGGGGCGAGGTCTAGCGTGATCGGGTGCGGCTTCTTCCAGTAGGACGAAATCTGGAGGATCGCCGGGCCGCTCAGGCCGCGATGCGTGATCAGCATCTTTTCGCGGAACTGCGCGGCGTCGCATGAGGCGATCACTTCGGCGGAGACGCCCGACAAATCGCAGTATCTGTAACGGTCTTCTGTTTCCAGAACCAGAGGCACGAGTCCTGGCCAGGGCTCGCGAATCTTCAGGCCGAACTGGCGTGCGAGGTCGTAGCCGAACGAGGTGGCGCCGATCTTGGGAACTGACAGGCCGCCTGTCGCGACGACGAGGGCGGGCGCGTGGAACTCGGCGTTGGATGATTGCACGACAAACTCTGTGGTCCGGCTCACTTCTTGAATTCTTGTGTTCAGGAAGATGCTGACATTGGCGGCGCGGCATTCTTCTTCGAGCATCCCCAGGATGTCGCGGGCCGAGCGGTCGCAGAACAGTTGCCCTAGCGTCTTTTCGTGATAGGGGACGCGGTGCTTCTCCACCAGTGCGATGAAATCCGCAGGGGTGTAGCGGGCTAGCGCGGACTTCGCAAAATGCGGGTTGGACGAGAGGAAGTTTTCGGGCTGAGTATTGATGTTGGTGAAATTGCAGCGGCCGCCGCCGGAGATGAGGATTTTTTTGCCTGCGCGCGCGGCGCGTTCGAGGACGGCAACGCGCCGGCCACGCTTCCCTGCTTCAATGGCGCACATGAGGCCAGCGGCGCCGGCACCGAGAATTACGGCATCATAGTTGTGAGCCATTTGAGAATTGGTCGAACGGCCATTTTAGCGTTTTCGTGCGCTCGCACCGTAGCAGGGTAAACTAAGTACAGGAGCAGACCCCAGGAATTTGCCACCGATTATCAGCGCACAGGGATTATCCAAGAAATACGGCAGCACGCCATTATTTCGAGACATTTCGTTTACGGTTTCGAGTGGCGACTGCATTGGCGTTATTGGGCCGAACGGTTCGGGCAAGTCCACGTTGCTGCGCTGCGCCAACCTATTAGAGACCATTGACGCAGGCGCCATTTCGCTCTTCGGTCAGTCGCTGCTCGTCGAGCACATCGACCCCGATCTCGTGCGTCGCCACATCGGCATGGTCTTCCAGAAGCCGAACCC
>PLEA01000436.1 GCA_003136335.1 Acidobacteriaceae bacterium
ATTCCGGAGGATGTTTGCGTCGCGAATCCCGCCGACGTTACTGTGAGTTGGAAAGGTCCGGCGGCGACATTGGCAAAGGAGAATTGTCCATCGTTGCCAGTTAGGACCTCATTGTTGAGTGACCGATTTTCTCCGGTAAGCCTCACGTGGGCTCCAGCAACCACGGCTTCACTTTCATCAACGACCGTTCCGCTGATGCTTCCAGACGCTCGCTGATCGGGTAATTGATCGCTAGCTGCCGTCGTTCCCTGGGGCTCCGCATCAGGCTGCGGACCACTCTTCGGAGTCGAAACGAGCATTTTTTGACGGGTCTGTCCTGCACACGTCATTGCCCAACCCACCGCGACAAATGCAAGAACTATGAGTCCAGACCTGAATTGGAAGGCCATCAGTAGAATTCTTTCGCTCTGACCAGTTACCTGTAACGTTCTGCAATTACACCAAGTATTCCACGGACTACCAGGGTGCGAACCATTTCTGAAGGAGAGGTTGACGAGTCTTCTCCCATTTCAGGCGCTTCGATGTTTTCAAATTCATCGCCAGTTTGTTGTGACGCTTCGGGAACTGGTAGAGTTGCATCCTGTCAGCCATGATTTCTCGAATCCTTGTCAGCGGCGCATCCGGCCCAATCGGGGCCGCGCTTCTGCCTTCCCTCAAAACCCGCGGATATGAAGTCATACGCATGGTGCGCGGAGCGGCTACAGCTGATGATCAGATTTCCTGGAATCCGGCGAAGCCGATTGCTCCCGGCATGGTTTCCGGGTTCGACGCAGTCATCCATCTCGCGGGCGAGAGCATTGTTGGGCGCTGGACTGAAACAAAAAAAATAAAGATCCGGGACAGCCGGGTCGCGGGCACCATCAATCTGGCGGAAGCCCTGGCGGAAGCGAAAGAAAAGCCTGAGGTGTTCATCTGTAGTTCGGCGATTGGGTACTACGGCGACCGAGGCAACGAAGTATTGAACGAGCAAAGCAAGCAAGGCATTGGGTTCCTGGCCGACGTTTGCCGCGGGTGGGAGGCGGCGACGCAGGCTGCAGCCAATGCGGGAATCCGTACCGTCCAAATGCGCACTGGCGTCGTGCTCAGCCCCAAGGGCGGCGCGCTCGGAAAGATGCTGACGCCCTTCAAGATGGGCGTGGGCGGAAAGATAGGCGACGGTCGGCAGTGGATGAGCTGGATTGACGTGCAGGACATGGTCGGCGCGATCCATCACATCTTGAAGAGCGATCTGCTGCAAGGCCCGGTGAACGTGGTCGCTCCCAAGCCGGTGACGAACGCGGAATTCACCAAGACTCTGGCCAACGTGCTATCGCGGCCCGCGATCCTTCCTATGCCAGCCATCGCAGTGAAGCTGGTCTTCGGCGAAATGGGCGAGACTGTTCTCTTAGGCAGCCAGCGCGTCGAACCAACACAGCTCGTAATGAGTGGCTATCCATTCCGTTTCAGCAGCCTCCGAATGTCGCTGGAAAACGTTCTGAAGCATTAGCGGATCTATGCATTCGTCCGCTAAACAAGAACGTTGCGTCGCCGTCTCGTCGGCTGTCGTGAGGGCGTCCCCGCCCTCACATGGGAGGACAAGGCTTGTCGTGAGCGAAGTCGAAGGATGCCCTCGCGACAGCCGGCGGGGACGCCGGCGCTCCATCCCAATCAAATCATGTTGATTCACGAACCGGCAGGGCGCACACAGTCCCTTCGCTGAAATTTTCTGCTTCAATGCCGAAGGCGTGAGAGAACCGGGCACGGTAGTTCTCCCATGCGATCGCGGAAGTGAGTTCCACCAGTTCCCCTTCGGTAAATCTTTCCCTCAGCCGGGCAAACAGCGCATCGGAAACTTCCACTGGAGTCTGAGTCATGCCGTCGGCATACTCGAGGACAAGCCTCTCCAGGTCAGAGAAATTGAAATCGCGGCGATAGCGGTTAAGATGGGCGATTTGCTCGGCCGAGATGCCATGTGCCCTGCCCACGGCAGAGCCGATGTCAATTCAAAACGGGCACCCGACGAGAGTTGCAACGCGAAGTTCGGCCAGTTCCTTCAGCTTGTGATCGACTAGCTTGCTCCCAGCCTGCGATTGTTCCATCTGACCGTATCCCCACAAGATTTTGGGATGATGCGCGCTCACCTGAATCGGCATGATGACCCGGCCGAGCCTGCGGCGGGTCAGAGAGTATACGATCTCCACAAATAACCGGCGGATCGGGCCGCCCTGACTGCGGGGAGCGCCAGGAATGCGCGCCATGCGGACCTCCTTTCCGACGCACCTCAACTCGGGTTGGGACGATTTATCTCGTCCTGCAGTTTCTGCAAGAGTTCCGCGCGCTGCTCCGTACTCAACTCGCGTTGCAGTTCTTCCAGAGCCAGGGCCACGATGTGGTAGTGGTGCGCGCCCGCGTACTTGGGATCGGTGGTGATGTTCAGCCAGAGCCTGTGCATGAGTTCAACATCCTGCGGGCGCATGCGGGGCGAATGCGGACCGAGAGCGAATTCGCGGATGGTTCCGTCAGGGGCGCATACCTCCAGAATCAAGCGTGGACGCGGCTCCGGCAGCCGCTCCCACGCATCCCCGGTGAGCTTAGCCTGCTCGTCGGCTGTGAGTTTGTTGGAAAGCCCGCAGATCACGCGGCTGGAATCGAGTCGCTGCGCCGTCAAAATAATGGCTTCGAACACATCGGTCGCAGGCACCACCAGCAACGAGATGGGCTTGCCTTCTTTTTCGGCGACCGCGACGGCCGCGGTGAAAAGCTCCTGTTCGTAGTGGTCGAACACCTGGCTCGCTTCAAAGACCTCGCTGCCACTGAAACTGTGCTCGCGATGATACAAGCGGGCGCTCATGACCACGACATCCTGCTTGCTGGTGTCAGTATGGCCGAGCACGTTCCGCAAATAGTACAGATTGCGTGGGTCGCGCACCGCAACCAGGATATTGCCGACGCGCACCCCCATAGCGCCGCTGCCCAGTTCCTGATTGCCATACACCCGGAACTGATCGAGCTGCTCGGGCTTGCCGTGGCGCTCTTTGGTGACATGGTGCTCGGAGATGGAAAAGATCGTGAAGAAGACCACGCTGAAGACAACGCCTGCGATCGTGGCCTGATACTTGGTGAACAGATTCACAATCGCGGTCATGAACAGGACTGCAGAAATGATAATGAGCCCAATGGGAACCTCAGTCTTCCCGATGTGCAGATTCCCCGGAACTTTCCACGCACGGTTGCCTGGCTCGGTGAAACGCAACACCAGCACCGCCAGCGACTTCATGGTGAAGCTCCAGATCACGCCGAAGGCATAGAGCGCCGCCAACTGGTAGACGTCGCCCCGGCTCAACACGATGGTGAGCAACTGCATGCATACGATCAGGTTAATGATGCGGTAGCTGGTGCCGTAGCGGTTATGCGGCCGCTGAAACCAGCTGGTGAGTACACCGTCTTCCGCAACCCGGTTTAAAACGCCATTTGCGCCCACGATGGAAGTATTTTGCGCACCCGCCAAGATCAGCACGCCCACCAGTACGACAAAGCCGTGGAACAAGAGCTTCACGCTGGTCGGCCCCACCAGATACATGGCAATGCCGCCGATGAGGTTGGCAAAATAATCCGGCCGCACGTTATCGGGGATGATCATCACAGCGAAAAACGAAACCAGCGAAGTGAAGAGCAGGCTGTAGATGAAGATCACCAACCCGGTCTTCTCCAGGTTCTTCAGCTTGGGATGTTCGATTTCACGGTTGACCTGCGCCAAGGTTTCCTCGCCGCTCATGGCCAGCACGGA
>PLEA01000433.1 GCA_003136335.1 Acidobacteriaceae bacterium
GAGATTTACGGCTTCCACTTCGCTTACGTCAACAATCGCGTACGCTACAAGCGCACCATCGCCAAGAATCTGCTAACAGTCCCGCAAGCCGCCAAGAGTCTGTCTCGTCTGAAGGACCTGGTCGATGAATGGAAGACTGACTTGATCATCACCGACTTCGAGCCCCTCACCTGTCACGTCGGACACAAGAAACGCCTCCCGGTCATCTCCATCGATAATCAGCACTGCCTTACCAACGCCGTGGTGTCTTATCCCAGGCAGTATCGCGGCGACGCCGCCGCGGCCAAGCTCGTGACACGCCTGATGACCCCGCACGCGAATGCCTACCTCGTAATTTCTTTTTTCACCGCGCCCATCCGCAAGCGCAACACGTTCCTGTTTCCTCCTCTGTTGCGGCAGGAAATCCTCGACGCCACTCCCACCGAAGGCGATCATGTCTTGGTCTATGTGACCTCGCCCGCGCCGGCACTGGCAAAGTTATTAGCTTCGGTCCGCTGCCGCTTCATCGCCTACGGCTTCGGCCGCGAGGGAACGAATGAAGAGAAGAACATACTTTATAAGAAGCCCTCGCTCGACGGCTTCTTCGCCGACCTGACCAGCGCCCGCGCCATTGTCGCCAACTCTGGGTTTTCGCTCGTCACCGAGGCTCTGCACTTAGGAAAGCCCTACCTGGCCGTCCCCGTGAGCCACCAGTTCGAGCAGATCTTCAATGCCTATTGGCTGGAGAAGTCCGGCTACGGCGCCTACTGGGAAGACTTGAACAAAGAGCGAGTCGACTCTTTCCTCTACAATCTGCCGCTCTATCGGGAAGCGCTGTCTCAATATCCCCGACAAGGCAACCGAGCCCTCCTCGAAAAACTAGACACCCTGATCGGGCGCTATAGCAATTAGCAACACGCGGAAATTTTGAACTGGGATGGCACAGCGCTTTCAAGCGCTGCGACAGTTCAGCATCGGCACACGCATCTTTGGCGTGTGCGTGAGAACTGAATCTCTAGCAGAGCCGGGGGCCGCAATCTGCCCCGCTCCAGCCGCCAAGCGGCGGCATGGGAAAGCCCGGTACGGAAGTGCCGGGTGCGATGGTGAAAAAACAATTAGTCCCGCAGGGACGCTACCCAGTGACAGCGCCCTCTGAAGACACACTGTAAGCACTTGTACGAAGGTAACCTCGGTTCGTCCCACCGTCGGCGATACCATGGTTCGAGCACGCCGTCGGACCGGACGCTATCAAAGGCTGTTTCTATGCGTGAGTGGCGAGTTTTCGGTTTACTGGCAGCGGGCGTCGTCGTGTCTGCCGCTGTGGCTTTCTCTGAGGATTCGCAATCTCTGGGAGATGCAGCTCGCCAGGCCCGTCTTCAAAAGCAGCAGAAAGATGCCAAAGCCAAGGACACCCCCGCGAACTCGCTTGATACTCAACCAGCCAAGCCGCCCAAAAAAATTGTCACCAACGACGACATTCCCGAGCACGTTGGCTCGACCCTGACTTCCGCTCGCGCTCCTCAGACCCGCACCTACGTGCCGCCAAGCTACGGACCTGGGCAGGTTTCCGCGGACCAATGGAAATCCGTGATTCAGGCACAAAAAACCGCCGTGGCTTCCATGCAGCGCCAAATCGACAACCTTAGCGAGTCCATCCAACATCCCGAAAACTGCATTGCCGATTGCGCTCAGCGGAATGAAGGCCAACGAGAGAAAGCGCAGCAACTGGAATCGATGAAGGCGCAACTCGAACCGCTGCAAAAGCGCCTCGAAGACCTGCAGGAGCTAGCCCGCAAACAAGGCTTCGGAAGCGCCGTCTACGACCCGTAGTCCCCGTAGCGACAGCCGCCTCGGCTGTCAGTCAAAATGGTAGCGCCGGCATCTTGCCGGCTGTCGCGAGGACGTCTCGCCCTCGCACCGGCGGCGCGACGCCCGCCCAGACAGCGACGCTATACGCAGCTCGCGGCAGCAGATGCACGCCCAATTTTTCACATTTCCAAAATCACCCGTCCATGCGAAATTAGTTCATGCCCCTAGTCGTCCGTCCTTCACGCATTCATTCCGTCGGTGTCTTCACCTCAAAGCCAATCCGCAAGGGAACTCGCGTGGTGGAGTATGCCGGCGAACGCATCACCGCCGAAGAAGCCGACCGCCGTTACGATGGCGCCTCCCGCACCTACCTCTATGGACTGGATGACGGCAAGACCGTGATCGATGGCGAAGGCCTGGGCGCCTACCTGAATCATTCCTGCGATCCCAACTGTGAAATTGACGAAATCAAAGGCCGGGTCTGGCTCTTCGCCATCCGCGACATCGCCGCTGGCGAAGAACTCGTCTGGGACTACAACCTCTACGACGACGACGATCCCGCCCCCTGCCACTGCGGCTCGCCCAAGTGCCGCGGCACCATGTACTCCCCCGAGTGGATAGCCAAGATCCGCCGCCGCAAAGGCCGTAAACTGAAACAAGAATCCGCGGATGTCAAGAAAAGCAGAGCCGCTCGGAAGAATAAATCCAGCCGCGAAGCGGCGGATGAGAAAGTCCGGCACGGAAGTGCCGGGAAAACGTTGGAATTACCCGAGTCCCGTCAGGGACGGAACCGAGCTACGACTCTGACTCCGTAGGGACGCCCGCCGGTTCCGGCGCTTTCCCGTGTTCCCGCCATCCCTCAATAATCAAATACAGCACCGGAATAAAAAATAAATTCAACACGGTCGACATAATCATCCCGCCAAACACGGTCGTCCCCACCGAATGCCGTCCGTTCTCTCCCGCGCCCGTGGCCAACACCAGCGGCACCACGCCCAGAATAAACGCCAGCGATGTCATCAGAATCGGCCGCAGACGAATCGTTGCCCCCTGCACCGCCGCTTCCACTAGCGGCATTCCCCGCCCGCGCAACTGCTCCGCAAATTCCACAATCAGAATCGCATTCTTGCTCGACAGCCCTACCAGCATTACCAATCCAACCTGGCAGAACACATCGTTCTGCAATCCGCGCATCCACTGCGCGCCCAGCGCTCCCAGCAGCGCCATCGGCACTGCCAGCAACACAATAAAGGGCAGCACGAAGCTCTCATATTGCGCAGAAAGCGTCAGGTACACCACCAGCGTGCCTAGCCCAAACAGAATCAGCGACGTGCCGCCCGCCGCCAATTCCTCTAGCGACAGCCCCGTCCAGCTGTAGGAAAAACCCTGCGGCATCTTCTTGGCCAGATCCTCCATCGCTGCGATCGCTTGGCCGGAACTATATCCTGGCGCCGGTGAGCCGTCGATCTCCGCCGACCGGAAAAGATTGTAGTGACTGATCACCTGCGGCGTGGTTGTCTGCGTAATGCTGATCAAGTTATCGAGCGGTACCATGGCCCCGCTATCGGAGCGCACATAAAACCGCTTCATATCCTCTGCTTGCGCCCGGAATTGCTTGTCCGCCTGCACGTATACACGGTACGACCGGTTATTGAAATCGAAATCGTTGACATACGACGAGCCCATGTATACGCCCAGCGTATCCGTGATCTGCGACAGCGGCACATGCAGGCTCTTCGCCTTCTCGCGGTCGATGGTCACCAGATATTGCGGATCATTCGCGGTGAACGACGTGAAGAGTCTCGTCAGTTCTTTGCGCTGCGACCCTTGCTGTATCAGCCCTTGTGTCGTGCTGGCCAGTTCTTCCAGCTTGTGCGCGGCCTGATCCTGCACCACGAACTGGAACCCGCCAAACTGTCCCAGTCCCTGAATGGGTGGGGGCAGTGTCGGAAACACAATCGCTCCCGAAATCCCAAACATCCGTGGACGGATTCGGTTCAGGATCGCCGAGGCGCTATGAGCGTCCCCTTTGCGCTGTGAATACGGTTTCAGGGGAACAAAAATAAGTCCCTGATTCGCCGCCGCTCCCGCGAAACTGAAGCCCGCGATGGAGAAGGTTCCTTCCAGTTCCGGTTCATTCGCGAGCAGCCCCGCAACCTGCTTCCCAATCGCTTTCGTATATTCCAGGGATGCACCAGACGGCGCTTGAATCACGATGATGAAATATCCCTGGTCCTCGTCCGGTACGAATCCGCTGGGCACCCGCGTGAACACAAAATAAGTGAGCCCCAGGCCGGCGAGAAACAACACCGCCATCGCCAGTTTGTATTCCAGGATGTGATGCAGCAGGCCACGGTACCCACGGGTGAGGATAGCGACGCCGTCGTCAAACTTCCGCAGCCACCACCACTTTTGCCGGTGGGAGTCGCGCAGAAAAATTGCCGCCAGCACCGGAGCCAGAGTCAGCGCGTTGAAGGCGGAAATAGCAATGGAAAACGCGATGGTCAGCGCAAACTGGCGAAACAGAATGCCGGTCGTCCCGGGAAAAAAGGCAACCGGCACAAACACGGCAACCAGCACCAGCGAGGTGGCGAGGACGGCGCTGGTAATCTCGGCGGTGGCTGCCGCCGCCGCTTTGTGGGAGTCGTGTTCGCCCTCAGCGATATGGCGCTCAATGTTTTCGATCACGACGATCGCGTCGTCGACCACCAGGCCGGTGGCGAGTGTGATGCCGAACAACGTCAGCGTGTTGATGGAGAAGCCGAGTAACTTCACGAAGACGAAGGTGCCGATCAGCGAAACCGGAGTGGCGATAAAGTGAATCATGGTCGTCCGCCAGTCGCCGAGAAAGATAAAGATCACCAGGATGACCAGCAGGATCGCCGAACCTACCGTGAAGACTACATCCCGGATCGATTCCCCCACCGCGTCCGTAGTATCGAACGCAACCTTATAGCGCATGCCCGGAGGAAAGTTTTTCGACAGCCGGTCCAGTTCGGCAATCGCCCGCCGGTCCACATCGAGCGCGTTCGCGGTGGAAAGCTGCGTCACGGCCAGGCCCATCGCATCCTGCCCATTGAATTGCACATCGTTGCCGTAACTCTCCGCGCCCAACTCGGAGTGCCCCACATCTTTCAGCCGGACGATCGTTCCATCGGCGTTCGTCTTCAGAATGATGTTGTCGAACTGCGCCGGCTCGCTCAACCGGCCCACCGCACGCACGCTGACTTGGTACTGTTGTCCCTCGACCGCAGGCTGCTGGCCGACCTGCCCGGCCGCGACTTCCACGTTCTGTTCCGACAGCGCGCTCACCACATCGGTCGCCGTCAGCCCGCGCCCCGCCATCCGCCCCGGATCCAGCCACAGCCGCATCGAGTACTTGCGCTCGCCGAAAATGATTACGTCGGCGACTCCCGGAATGCGCTTCAGTGCGTCGCGCACGTACACGTCGAGATAATTGCTGAGGAACAACGTTGAATATTTGTTGTTGTCTGCGAAGACGGCCGCGCCAAATACAAAGTTCTGCGAAGTTTTCGCGGTCGTTATGCCCACCGCTTTGACTGCGCCCGGCAGCCGTCCCTGGGCCGTGTTCACGCGATTCTGAATGTCGACCGTGGCCAGATCCGGATCGCGGTTCAAATCAAACGTAGCGGTGACGATGCTGGTTCCATCGTTGCCGCTGGTGGAAGTGATGTACTTCATCCCTTCCGCGCCGTTGATCTGCTGCTCGATAGGGATCGTCACCGCGCTCTCCACCGTCTGCGCGCTTGCCCCAATGTAAATGCTGGTCACGCCCACCTGCGGCGGCGCCAGATTCGGAAATTGCGCAATCGGCAGCGTCGGGATCACGGCCGCCCCCGCCAGAATAATCAGCAGCGCGCAAACCGTGGCAAACACCGGACGTTTAATAAAGAATTCGACAAACATGAAAAATCCCTGTGTGCAGCTTTCGCCGCTCAGTGGTGAACTAACTGTAGTGAAAGGGCTTCCGGCTTCCGCTACCCGGCTTCCGGTTCAAGCCGCAGAAAGAAATCTCAGCTGCTGTTATTGAAGCCTTCGAATCGTAGCCACCGGAAGCCGAGAGCCGGAAGCCGCTAACTCTGCGGAATCACCGGCGCCCCGTCCCGCAGAAATTGCGTCCCGGAAACAATCACTTTGTCCCCGGCCTTGATGCCGTCCTGCACCTCGTAGTCGTTGCCCACTGTCTGCCCGATCGTTAGAGGTTTTTGTCGCGCCACGAATGATCCCCCGCCCTGCGCCTCGGCGACGAACGCGAAATACTGGCCGGCCAGCCGCGAGACCGCTAGAATCGGCACTTCCGGACTGCGGTGCGTTCCCCACACCACGCGCGCTCGAATAAACTGCGATTGCCGCAACGCATCGTTCCCATTGGCAATGCGCGCCTTCACTAGCACCGTCTGGGTCGTGGTATCGACCTGCGGGGAAATAAAGCTGATCCGCGATTCGGCGAGCACCTTGCCGTCGCTGTCGAGCACCTGAACCGGCAGATTCATCTTGAGCTTCGCCGAGTGCTCGATCGGCACATACACGTACGCCTCCAGGCTTCCCGGCTGATCGACCGTGGTTAACACCGTCGTCACCGTGACCCGGTCTCCCACCCGCACCGGAATATCTCCCACCACGCCAGCCCGCGGCGCGACGACTTTATAGTAATGCAGTTGCACTTGCTGCTCGCGCACGTTCGCATCGAGCGATTCCATCTGCGCCTGCGCCGCGTCCAGTGCCGACTTCGCCTGATCCAAATCCTGTTTGCTCACCACGCCCGCGGAAGAAAGTCCCACCGCGCGGTCGTACTGTTTTTTCGCCCAGCTCAGGTTGGCCTCTTGCGCCGCCCGCGCGCTCTCCTGGCTCTTCACCGTGGCCTGCTGCTTGAGTGGATCGATCTCGATCAATGCACCTCCGGCGGCAACCCGCTCACCGGAGTGCACAAAAATCTGGATAACTTGCCCCTCGACCTGCGGCATAATCACCGCCGAGTCCCGCGACTTCAGCGTGGCCACATACTCCGACGCATCGTCGACGGGCACCGCCTTGGCCTCCAGCACTTTGACCGGCATCGCCCCCGGCCCACCGGCCTGAGGATTCTGCGCCGCGTTCCCCGAGCAGCCCAGTGCGATTGCACTTGCCGCCAAACCTGCCGCTAGTAAGCCCTTTGCCATGCATTCTTGAAAGTTATTTGCCATAAGTCGGATAGCGGTTCCTACGTAACCTGGTCGCAAAAAGCAGTCGAATTGCGATCCTTCTCGTCCCTCACTTAGAGGTAGAAAACTCTCGCAAGTGTAACGCTGCTGTAAAGATTCCCAAAGGTTGCCCGGGGACGCAAAATAATCCACACTCGGCTCTCTTACTCGCTCATGTATCCGCAGTCACCGCCTCCGGCACGCACCGCCAGGCGATTTGGTCTGTCATTCCGAGAGCAGCCGGAGCGAATGCGACGGCAACCGAGGAATCTGCCGTCTCCCTCACCCCGCAATCATCTTCCCCAAAATCTCCTTCACAATCTTCGCCGCCACGGTCGCCGTCACGCCCCCAACATCCTGCACCGGGTTGTACTCCACCACATCCGCCCCCACGATTTCTCCCTCAATCGCATGCAGATGCGCAATCACCTCCCGCACCGACATCCCCCCAGGCTCGCGATGCGAAACCCCTGGCGCAAACGCCGGATCCAGCACATCCATATCGAACGTCACATACACCGGCCCCGCAGCTTTCAACTTCTCGTAAACCGGCAGCGCCCGCATCTCCACCACGTCCACGCCAAATCTCGCTGCCTGCTCTCGCTGATGCCGGTTCATCGTGCGAATTCCCACCTGCACCAGCCGCTTCGCCAGCCCTGCTTCCATAATTCGCGCAAACGGACAGGCATGCGACAGCCGGTTCCCCTCGAACTCTTCATACAAATCGGGATGCGCGTCGAAATGAAAAATCGTCAGCTCCGGATACCGCCGCGCAACCGCTTTCACGACGGGGTAAGTAATCGAATGATCCCCGCCCAGCGAAACCGGCCGCTTCCCTTGCGCAAGCAGCGCCTCCACTCCAGCGTCAATCGCCGCAAACGCATCCTTTTCCGTATACGCCAGATCCCCCGCATCTCCGTAGACTCCGCCAACGCCCAGATCCACGCCGGTCTCCGTCCATGTGTTCGACGCATCACACCGAAGCGCCTCCCGGATCTTCGCTGGCGCGTTCCCCGCCCCGCGCAGGTATGAGGAGTATGCGTCAAAGGGAATTCCGACAAGCGTGGGCACGCCCAGTGTCTTCATAGGTTGTTTCTGGAAATGATAAACGGACCGGGAAACGATACGACGACCCAATGCTCGACTTACTTCTTCACCGCAATCCCCAACTCCCGCAGCTGCCTCTCGCTCACCGGCGTTGGCGCGTCCACCATCAAATCCACCGCCCGCGCAGTCTTGGGGAAGGGAATCACCTCGCGCAAACTCTCGGCCCCCGCCAGAATCATCACGATGCGATCCAGCCCCAGAGCAATCCCGCCGTGCGGAGGCGTGCCATACGTCAGCGCATCCAGGAAGAATCCAAAGCGCGATTTCGCCTCTTCGTCCGTCATCCCCAGGGCGCGGAAGATTTTGCTCTGAATATCCTGCCGGTGAATACGTATCGACCCCGATCCCAACTCCGTGCCATTGAGCACCACGTCGTAAGCCAGCGCCCGCACCGCGCTCAACGGCGACTGCGGATCGTTCACCGCCTCCACACCCGCTTCCAGCAAGCTCATGTCCTGATCATGCGGCGAGGTAAACGGATGATGCGCCGCCATCCACTGCTTCTCGCCCTCGTCCCACTCGAACATGGGAAAGTTCGTGACCCAAAGAAAACGAAAGTCCTTCGCCGGATCGCCGGACTTCTTAAAAATGCCGTGCCGTTCGGCATACTTCTGCGCCAGCGCCAGCCTCAGCAGTCCCGCCGAAGCATAAATGGCCAACTCCGCTGGCGTAACCTTGCGATGCGTAGGCATCGCGGTCTGCGGCCCGGCCTGCGCCGACCCGGCCACCAGCACGATCAGATCGCCGTCCTCCATCCCAACCTTTTTCGCGATCGCGCCTGCCGCCTCGGGAAACTTGTTGCCAATGCGTTGGAAGTCTTCGAAAGTCTTCGCTCCGCCCTTGGCGTGAAACATCGGCTTGATGTCGTCGCGCTCCTTGCGCGAAAGCTCGCCGACTTTGGGCGTCCGAATTGCAATCACCGGCAGATTCGCATTGATGGCCAGTTCCTGCAGATTCTCCGCTGTGAAACACTCCCGCACCTCGGTAAACGCGGGCAGCCGCAAATCCGGTTTGTCGATCCCATACAGCCGGATCGCTTCGTCATAATCCATCCGCGGAAACGGCGTTTTGATCGCGCTGCCCGCAGCCTGGAATGCCGCCGTCAGAAATCCTTCCACCACCTCCCACACCCGCTCCGGCTGTGGATACGACATTTCGAGATCGATCTGCGTGAACTCTGGCTGCCGATCCGCACGCAGGTCTTCATCGCGAAAGCAGCGCACAATCTGAAAATATTTATCGAATCCCGAGATCATCAAAATCTGTTTGAACAACTGCGGCGACTGCGGCAGCGCATAAAATGTCCCCGGCTGCACCCGGCTTGGTACCAGATAATCCCGCGCCCCCTCCGGCGTAGACCGCGTCATGAACGGCGTTTCGATTTCGAAGAACCCCTGAGCCGAAAGATAATCGCGAATCGCCTTCGCCACCTTGTGGCGCAACTCAATGTTGAACTGCATTACCTCGCGCCGCAGATCGATATAGCGATACTTCAGCCGCGTCTCTTCATTGGTCAGCGCCGTGTCCGACGGCAAGAATGGCGGCAGCTTCGACTCGTTCAGAATGCGGATCTCCTGCGCGACCAGTTCCACTTCGCCCGTAGGAATATTCCTGTTCACCGTATCCGAGTCGCGCAATTTCACCGTTCCGATCACAGCGATGACATACTCGTTGCGCACCGTATTCGCCTTGTCGTGCGCCGCCGCGTCCAGTTCGCGATTGAGCACAACCTGCGTCACACCCGTCCGGTCGCGCAAATCAATAAAGATCAGGTTTCCCAAGTCGCGCCGTCGGTTCACCCATCCCATGAGCACGGCCTTTTTNNGTTGCCGAAACACAAGATTATAAACGCTCTCGGTTGTGAGCACTTGCGCGAGCGGCGAGGCGGGGAGCACGCTAGATTCATAAGCGCTAACTTAAGAGTTCCTTCCGATTTGCCCATGAACCATTGACCCGATAATGCCACTGGGGCCCCATCACTTCTGCTCCTCTTCCCCGCTGCTGCCTTCACTGCCATACCCCTGGGCGACAGCACTGGCTGCGCGCTTGCCGTATGAATCACCTAAAATCACCACATTTCCTGTTATTGGAGTACAATTCTCTCCCCATCCATGTCCGTTATCGACATCAAGTCGTTCCGGTCTGTATTTCACGGTCAGGTTTTCGAGTCTGCGGATGTCGGCTACAACGAGGCCCGTCAGATCTGGAACGCAAGCGTCAGCAAACATCCCAGGGTGATCGCTCGGTGCTCTGGCGTGGCTGATGTGATTGCCGCGGTCAATTTCGGACGCGCGAATAATTTGCTGACGGCGATTCGTGGCGGTGGGCACAACGTAGGCGGACGTGCGCTCTGTGACGACGGTTTGGTGATAGACCTCTCCCGAATGAGTTCCGTTTTCGTAGATGATGCGACCCGGAGAGTTCGAGTGCAGGGCGGAGCGACTCTTGGTGATCTTGATAGAGAAACGCATGTCTTCGGGCTTGCAGTTCCGAGCGGCATAGTGTCCAAGACGGGTATTGGTGGCCTGACCTTAGGAGGTGGTGTTGGCTGGCTGATCCGTAAATACGGGATGTCCATCGACAATTTGTTGTCTGCGCAGGTGGTCACCGCTGACGGCAAAGTGCTCACTGCCAGCGCTGCTGAAAACGACGATCTCTTCTGGGCGCTCCGCGGCGGAGGTGGAAATTTCGGGGTTGTCACTTCTTTCGAGTTCCAAGCCCATCCGGTTGCGAGGATCCTGGGCGGCCTTCTCCTCTACCCTCGGGCGATGGCCGTTGACGTGATCCGCCACTTCCGTGACTACATGGCGTCTGCCCCGGACGAACTCACCGCCTACACCGCTCTCCTTCACGGCCCGGACGGTTCTCCACTGGTTGGAGTGATCCCCTGCTATTGCGGCAACGTGGCCGAGGGGGAACGCATCTTGCAACCTCTGCGCAAGTTCGGTAGCCCGATTGTTGATGGTATCCAGGCCATGCCCTTTCCAGCAATGCAGTCGCTGCTGGGCCCATCGTTCCCTGACGGGAATCAAAATTATTGGAAGTCCACGCTGCAGCGGGAATTGTCAGACGACGCGATCTGTGCGATTGTCGAGCACGCAAACGGGCTGAGTTCTCCTCTTTCCTTTGTTGTTCTCGAATATTATGGCGGCGCCGCAGACCGGATTTCGAGTGAAGCCACCGCATTCCCGCACCGCAATCTGCCTTGGGATATCTTGTTTCTTGCTCAATGGACCGATCCGGCGCAGACGAACATGCACCGCGACTGGGCCCGATCCGGCGAGGAAATTCTGCGACCTTTCTCGGCCAACGCACACCTACTTTCTGCGCTCGACGTCGAAGCAGAAGACGTCATCAAGACGGCATTCGGTCCGAACTTGCCACGCCTAGCCGCCATCAAGAAGAAATACGATCCCACTAATTTCTTCCGCGTGAATCACAATATCAACCCCGGGACTCGAGCAGGCGCCGCGTGAGAGGTCGGAAAGTTCTTGTTGGTCCGCCAACTGTCGACACAGATTGCGATTCTTGGGGATGGTCGGCTACTCGGAACTACCGCCCGGAACCGGCCAACAGGTCAACTTCCAGGTCGACCTGCTTAAGTTAGCGCTTATGTTTCCTAAGCGCTAACTTAAGGCAAGACTCGGTTGCGGTAGGCGGTCAACCCATCCCGGCGGAAATCGGCAGGCCCGGACTGGAACTGGGCGCCGGCGGGATGGGCGAGGTATACCGGGCGCGGGATGCGCGCCTGGATCGCATTGTTGCGATCCAGATTCTGCCCGCCGCATTTTCCGCAGACAGTGATCGGTTGCACCGCTTCGAGCAGGAACCACGCGCGGCCTCTGCCCTCAACCACCCCAATATCGTTACCATCTACGAACTCGGACAGGAGGGTTCGTGTCGACACCACTGAACTTTTGCGGCTACTCAGCGGTTGTCGGATCGATCACCGTCCGAATTCGCGAGATTCGGTTGGCCGGAAAGCCGCCCTGCTGGGCATGCTTACGTACCGCGTCTTCATCGGGGGCCACGTATATGCAGTAGATTTTGTCGTCCGTGACGTAGCTCTGAACCCACTGAATCTGAGCACCCATCTCTCGCAGAACTCCGCACGACTTCTGCGATATTGCCTGTAGTTGCTCCGACGAAAGCCTGCCCGCTTCTGGAATTTCTCTTTCGATGACGAACTTCGGCATTGTAATACCTCGTTTCTTAATTTTAGTGGCGAAGAATTTGAGTATCTGATCTCAGCATCACTTATTCACAACTATTCACAACAGTCCTAAAGATGGGCCCGCCTGCCCTCCGAGTGCTCCGTGTTATTTCACTTCGACATCCATGCGCATTCAAGGATGTCCTGGGCTACAGGCCACCGACACCACAAGCCATCTTGCCCAAGCAAACCGGGGAATGGAGATATGGAAAAAGCTCCGCGTTTCCCACGTCCCCACACCCCGGCGACGGCTACGTACAAATGTCCAAGTACAAAAGACGGGTCAGGTCACGAGCAGACGTCTCCCATCGATCTATTGACCTTCGCAGGTCACATTGTTGTTCCAGTCCACGAACGCGCCTTGCGGGTTACCGCGCCAGGCCCAGACGTGGAGCTCGAAGAATGAAGGGATGTTGAAGCGATTTGGGGCGCCGACGAAATTGAAGACCTGCCCGTCGAGCACCGGAGCAGTATTGTTATTGTTGGCGAGCCAGGACGCCGAGTCCAGGATGAACTCGACGCCTACGAGAGTCATCTTGCCATTGGAGGGCTCGTAGATGAGCGCCTGCGGTTGCGAGGGGTCGAGGGTGAGATTGCCGAGCAGGGTGCCGTTGACGTAGTGCACGCCCATCGCCCCGTGGTCGGTACCGGCGACGCAACCTAGAAATGGTCCGTAGCCGGCTGCGGTGGCATTGTTGACGTCAATGAACTGCTTCGTGCCAGCGCGAACGAGTTGAACGAGCGTGGCCGAGGCGGCATGTTCGTGAACGGCCGGCCCGTTCTCGGAATTGTGGGTTGAACTTCCTTGCGCCATCGAGTACGTCGCGCACGCAATTATCAAACAGCCAGAGAGCAAACCGAACTTCGTCTTGATTTTCATTTGATCCTTTCTGGTTACGTTGACGGACGAGGGTGTTGTGGTTGATAGAGAGTCTTCTGACTTTGAGCTTTGTTTGAGTTTCATGGGATCCCCCTGCCTGGGTTTAGTGTTTCTGTTCATAACGTCCTCCTGATTGATTTGCTGCTTGCTCACGGGACGCATATTGCCGCAACCGACTTGGATTGACCATGGCGAACGCATTAAGATTGGCTTAAGCCAAATGAATCGGTAACCTGCGGAAAACATTGGACTTGGCGAGGACTGCGACCGCTGATGTAGAATTGCCGCTACATTCTTGGGGCTTAGTCATGGCTGCCGATTCAGTCAAAATTGCAGATCAGATCCGGTTCGGGGAAGATTTTGAGCTGGACTTGCACACCTACGAACTGCGCCGCGCCGGCCGGGCCCTTAAGTTGGAGCGGATCCCCATGGAACTGCTCCTCCTGTTAATGGAGAAGAAGGGGCAGCTAGTCACACGCGACCAGATCATCGAGAGGATCTGGGGCAAAGACGTTTTCCTGGATACCGACAACAGCATCAACGCCGCCATCCGCAAGATTCGCCAGGTGCTGAAAGACGACCCTGAGCGACCGCGCTTTGTGCAGACCATCACCGGCCGGGGATATCGGTTCATAGCTCTTATTGCACAAGCTAGCCCTCCTCCTCCCATCGAAGTTGCGGCTCGGCCGCAAGCCGCTACTGGGGAGAACTTGATCGGCAAGGAGATCTCCCACTACCGGATCCTGTCAAAGCTGGGCAGCGGCGGAATGGGAGTGGTGTACGAAGCGGAGGATATCCGCCTGGGACGCCATGTCGCTTTGAAATTCCTGCCAGAAAAGCTGTTATGTGACCAAAGAGCGCTCCAGCGCTTTGAGCGCGAGGCCCGCGTCGCCTCTTCTTTGAATCATCCGAACATCTGCACGATTTACGAAGTGGAAGAACATGATCATCAGCCGGTGATCGTCATGGAATTGCTTGACGGGAAGAGCTTGACGCAGCGAATCCGCGAAGGGCCAATCTCAACCGACGAGCTTTTGGATTTGGCGATTCAGACATCCGACGCCCTGGAAGCGGCCCATGCTAAGGGGATCATCCACCGGGACAT
>PLEA01000200.1 GCA_003136335.1 Acidobacteriaceae bacterium
TTGCTGCCCCACAGGATGTTACTACCCCACAGGATGTTGGAGCCCCACAGAATATTGGAGCCCCACACTGCATCGCTGCCCCAAAGCGCGCCGCTGCTGCCCGACATGGTAGAGGCCGGGGCGCCCACCACGAACTGAGAAGTTCCCCACACGGCCGCGTCTGACCAGGTGGCTGACGTGTTCCAGATTGCGGTCGAGCTATCGTGGAGGTAGACGTTGCTGGAGGTCGAGTCATACGAGGCTACGGGAGACATCGCAGTTCCCCTCGCCAGATCGGTGTTGCTGAGAGCCGCCTCCACGTCGACGTATCCGGCGCCGACGGTGAACACATCGTATTGATCGGTGTAGGTGATTCCTGTGGTCGGATCGGTGGTGCTGCTGAAGGCCGGGAGCGACTTCCAGGCGGTCTTCATGAGGCGTGCCTTCACCTGATCGGGAGTGAGGCTCGGACTCTTCTGCAACAGATCGGCGACCACTCCGCTGACCACCCCGGTCGCCATGCTGGTGCCGCTCAAGGTGAAATAACGGGAAGACGGTGCGCTGCTTCCGCCGTTGACGTAGTAGCTGGAGGGAACCTGGTTGCCGGGATATCCGGTATAGAGAGTCGAACCGGGAGCCTCTAGCGAAACCAGCAGGTTGCCGGGAGCGACAAGGTCGGGCTTGGCGACGGCATCGATTGCCGTTGGACCCTTCGAACTGTAGCTGGCGATCAGATCGTCGAGGCGGGTCGGCGTTCCCATGGGCTTCATCGCGCCCACTGTGATCACGTAGGGATCGTTGCCGGGCGACGTGACGGTGGCATAGCCGTTGGTTGGCTGATAGCGGCCGTTGTTGCCCGCTGCGACCACGACCACGATGCCGCTCTTCCACGCGGCTTCGACGGCGTGGCACAGGGGGTCAAGCTTGTAGCTTTCGTAGATCGCACGTCCCAGAGAAAGATTGATCACACGGATGTTGAAAGTAGACTTCAACGAGATTGCCGTGGTGATGGCGGAAATCACCGCACTATCAGTGCCGGAGCCGTTCTGGTCTAGAACTCGCAGGTTGACGAGGTTGGCCTGCGGAGCGATGCCTTCAAAGGTCTTTGAATACTGTGCGCCTTTCGAACTGGACCCATTGCCCGCGATCAGGCCGGCGACATGCGTGCCGTGCCCATACTGATCGTTGGCGCTGGCATTGCCCGGAACGAAGCTCTGACTCCAGACCACGCGCGACAATCCCAGGAAACCGCCATTCAGATCGGGATGGCTGCTGACTCCACTGTCTATCAGCGCTACACCAACGCCGGCGCCGGTGTAGCCGGATTGCCATGCAGCGAACGCATTTACCGCAGGCGCAGCGTTGCTGAGGCTAGGAGTCAAAGGCCGGTCCATGCTGATGTATACGACATTCGACTGGTTCGAGAGGCTCACGATGCCGTTGCCGTCAAGCACCGCAACCAGGCCGTTGACCAAAGGCAAGTCCGAAAGGATCGTGCCGCCAAGTTTCAGAACATCGTTGACCAGACATCCCAACAAGCCGAGTAAGCCACTGCAATTTACCTGTGTTCCCGGCATATACTGCACGATCACTTGCGCCTGCTGGGTGGACGGATAATTTTGCAGGTCCGGCGATATTTTCGAGTTGTCGGCATGAGCCAACGTGACCGTGGCGATCAACACTAGAAGCAACAACTTCTTCATTTTTCCCCCAATAATCAGCAGCGCCCACAGACGCGTAACCATCCTCAAGTGACCCTTGTATGTGCAGGTGTGGGTCCAAAATGGAACTCGGATTTCCTTAAGTTTCAGTGACTTAGAAACATGTGTTGCGAAATTCAACGGGCATTTTGTCCCACGCCCCGGGCAGGGGCCAAGTTGTCTCACGCGGGCACTGTTTCGCGCTGCTGCTGGCGGGCCTAAATCGTTGTAAACACTGATTTCTGGAAAAACCATGGTAATCGGCGGGGGTCGTTTTGGGCGGACAGGCTCCCGCACTTGATTGAAAATTTAAACACTTCCATGTCGTGGATACGTTCCATTGGCGCGCGTCTGTTCATTGCCGGGATGGCTCTGGCGGGAAGCTTCTGCTTTGTGCTGGCGTTCTCGCACTGGCAGTCGAGCGACCCCGTCAAGTTCGTTTGCTATCTGACTGCGGCCTTGCTGGCATCGGCGCTGAAAGTGGGCCTGCCCGGAGTTGAGGCAACGCTGTCGGTGAACTTCCTGTTCACGCTGCTGGGCATCCTGGAATTGAGCCTTCCCGAAACGCTGTTGATTGGGGTGGCCAGCACGCTGGCGCAATTTTATTGGAAGCCGGCGCGCCGGTTGAAGCTGGTCCAGTTGGTGTTTAATCTGTCGCAGGTAACGGTTTCGAGTGCCGTGGCCTACGGCGCTTACAAGCTGGTGGTGATTCATGTGCTGCACGCTCCCGGACCGCTCGCTCTACTCGTAGCCGCCATCACTCACTTCGCCTGCAATTCGGGAGCGATGTCGGCCATCATCACGCTGACGGAAGATAAGCCCATCTCAAAAGTATGGGCAGACAGTTATCTCTGGTCGTTCCCCTACTACCTGGTGGGAGCCGCTCTGGCGGGGCTGGTCCACTTCTTGAACGGGCACATCGGATGGCAGTCGTCACTGCTGATTCTGCCGCCGATTTAT
>PLEA01000432.1 GCA_003136335.1 Acidobacteriaceae bacterium
GGAGTTTTCGTCCGGAGGGGACGATCGTTAAGCTGGCGAACGGGATTGAAATTGGCGGGAACGAAATTGTAGTAATGGCGGGGCCTTGCTCGGTGGAATCGCGGGAGCAGATTTTGACGACGGCGGAGGCTGTAGCGAAGGCGGGCGCAAAAGTACTGCGGGGCGGAGCGTTCAAGCCGCGGAGTTCTCCGTATTCGTTTCAGGGGCACGGAGAAGACGCGCTGAAGTTGCTGCGCGAGGCCGGAGAGAAACTCAAGCTGCTGGTGATCAGTGAGGTGATGGAGATTTCGCAGATTCCGATGATGCTGCCCTACGTGGACATCCTGCAGGTGGGTGCGCGCAACATGCAGAACTTTAATCTGCTGCGCGAACTGGGGAAGGTGCGCAAGCCGGTGCTGGTGAAGCGCGGGATCGCGGCGACCCTGGAAGAATTGCTGCTGTCGGCGGAATACGTCATGGCGGGCGGGAATTATGAGGTCATTCTGTGCGAGCGCGGCATTCGAACTTTTGAGACCTACACGCGAAACACGATGGATATCTCGGCGATTCCGATCATTCACAAGCTGTCGCATTTGCCGATGACGGCGGATCCGTCGCACGGGACGGGGCGGCGGGATAAGGTTGCGCCCATGGCGCGGGCGTCGGTGGCGGCGGGAGCAGATGCGCTGCTGATTGAAGTGCATTGCAATCCCGATAAGGCGCTGTCGGATGGGGCACAGTCGCTGTTTCCGGAGCAGTTCGCCAAGTTGATGGACGAGTTGCGGATGATTGCGCCGGCGGTGGGGAGAAGCATCGGGTAATTTTGTAATTTGGTAATTGAGTCATTGGAAATCATCGCGCGTTTGCTTTTCAACTTACCCAATTTCTAAATCACACAATTACCCAATTTCTCTTATGTCGATTCGGCAAATCACGATCATTGGCACGGGACTGATTGGCGGGTCGCTGGGACTCGCGCTGCGGAAGAAGAAATTTGCCGGGCGGATTGTGGGATGCGATCGCGAGGGGACGCTGGAGCGGGCGCGCATGCGCGGCGCGATTGACGACGGCACCGCGAATCCGGGCGACGCGGTGCGTGGCAGCCAGGTGGTAGTGCTGGCGACTCCAGTGCTGGCGATTGTGGATTTGATCGAACGCGTCGGGCCAGCGCTTCCGTCGAAGGCTTTGCTCACCGACGTGGGTAGCACGAAGACCGCGGTGGTGGAACGCGCGGAAAAAGTATTTGGGAAAAACGCTGGCAAGCGGTTTCTGGCGGGGCATCCGATGGCTGGAAAAGAGATGAGTGGAGTGGATTATGCGGATGCGGATTTGTTTCAGAAAGCAGTGTGGTTTCTGACTCCGCTGCCGGGGCAGAATTTGAACGAAGGTGTGTTCGCGGAGTTTGCGGGGTGGATCGACCAGATCGGATCGCGGATTGCGATGCTGCCAGCGGAGGAGCACGACCGGCTCTGTGCCTGGATCAGCCATCTTCCGCAGATGATTTCGACCGCGCTGGCGGCGGCGCTGGTGGAGGAGTTTGGCGACGAGGCTCCGCTGCTGCCGGCCGGAGGGCGTGCGCTGCAGGAGATGACGCGGATTTCGGCGAGTCCATATTCGATGTGGCGGGATATCGCGATCAGCAACAAAGCTAATCTGGAAAAGGCGTTGTGGAAAGTGGAGCAGCGGCTGGCGCATATCCGGGAAAACCTGGGGACGCGGCAACTGGCGGATGAGTTTGAGCTGGCGCATGCGTTGCGGAAAGTCCCGGGAAAGAAAAAAATAATTGTTGATTGAGGATTGTCGATTGCTGATTGAAAAGCCTTGTGTGATGAGACTCTATCCAAACATCAGCAATCAGAAATCAACAATCAGCAATTTCTTGATTTAGAATTCGGACGCTATGAATAAAGTTGTGGCCAATGCGGATGAGGCCATCCGCGACGTGTTTAACGGCGCGACGATCATGATCGGCGGGTTCGGGTTGTGCGGGATGCCAGAGAACCTGATTCGCGCGCTGGTGCGCAAGGGGACGAAGAATCTGCGGACGATCAGCAACAACGTCGGAGTCGACGGCGTGGGCAACGGATTGCTGCTGGCGGCGGGGCAGATCGTGCATCACACTGGTACGTATGTGGGCGAGAATCGGCTGCTCGAAGAGATGGTGCTGAAGGGGACGATCCGGCTGGATCTGGTCCCGCAAGGGACGCTTTCAGAGCGCATTCGCGCGGGAGGCGCGGGCATTCCGGCGTTCTATACACCGACTGGCGTGGGGACTATTGTTGCGGAGGGCAAGGAAACGCGCGAGTTTAATGGCCGCACTTATGTGATGGAGCGCGGGCTGATGGCCGACTTTGCGTTTGTGAAGGCGTGGAAGGGCGACCGCGAAGGAAATTTGATTTATCGGAAGACGGCGCGGAATTTTAATCCCATGATGGCGACGGCGGCGAAGATCACGATTGCCGAGGTGGAACATCTGGTCGAGGCGGGAGAAATGGATGCGGATCAGATTCATACGCCTTCGATTTATGTGAAACGGATCTTCCAGGGAGAGTTGTACGAGCGGCGGATTGAACGGAGAACGGTGCGGAAAACGGCCGTTGGTCGCTAGTCGTTCGTCGTTGGCAAGAACCTGACTTCAATGATTAACGGCCAACGACCAACGACCAACGACTAATCACTTATGAACAAGCCGGGAAAAGATGTAGACAAGCGCGAACGGATTGTGAAGCGGATTGCGCGCGAGTTGCGCGATGGGTTCTATGTGAATCTGGGCATTGGGATGCCTACGCTGATCGCAAACCATGTTCCTCGTGGCATTGAGGTGACGCTTCAGTCGGAGAATGGGATGCTGGGCATCGGACCTTATCCCATTGAGGGCACTGAGGATCCGGACCTGATCAATGCGGGCAAGGAAACGGTGAGCGAGATGCCGGGGACGTCGTATTTCTCGAGCGCCGATTCGTTTGCTATGATTCGCGGCGGGCATATTGATTTGAGCGTGCTGGGCGCGATGGAAGTGGANNCGGCGCGTGGTGGTGGCGATGGAGCATACGACGCGCGAAGGGGCTCCGAAGATTTTGAAGAAGTGCACGCTGCCGCTGACTGGAGTGAACGTGGTGGATACGATTGCGACGGAGATGGCGTACATCCGGGTAACGAAGGATGGGTTGGTGCTGGAGGAAGTGGCACCGGGATTGACCGCGGAGGATGTGCAGCGGGCGACTGAGGCGCGGTTGATCGTGAGTTCGGGGTTGAAGGTGATGGAGAGTTAGGGGCTGGAGTTACGGTTTTTCTTTCGCCCCTGCGAGGCTGGTTCCGACGCCAGACATTTCACCCAAGGCTTGCGCCCTGGGCTGCGTTCTTTCGCCGCTTCGCGGCTGGACAGCCGAGGGCGGCAGTCCCCACATCGGAAGTCAAAATCCCCACCCTACGTCGCAAAACGCGCGACGTTAGAGTGGGGCACCCGCGGGCTTCTTGCCTACTTCCCGCTTATGCTGCGGCGATGCGGCGGATCAGGTCTTCCTGTTCCGTTTTGCTTTCGGCGCCGATGGTGAAGGCGTCGAGTATGCCTAACGATAGGGCGTACTTGATGGCTTCGTCCTGACGATTGCGCAGCGTGCCTTGGCCTAGAATTTTCATGCCGACCACCGCTTTTCCGGCGGTCTTCATTTCCTTCAGAACACTCAGTACCGTTGCGGGATCGGCGTCCATATAGGCGCCGACTGGATTCATGCGGGCCAGATCAATTTCGACCCACGGAGATTTTGCGGCTGCGCGCAGGGCTTCAATGCTGTGGCAGGAGCAGCCGTGGGTGCGGATGGTTCCCTTCTCTTTCGCTTCGGAAAGCACGTCCATCACGCCCTTGTAGCGGTCGGTCCAGTCGGCCTCGGTGACGCAGTGCATCAGGCAGACGTCGAGGTAGTCGGTGCCAAGTTCGCGGCGGAAGCGGTCGAGATCGGCGCGGGCGCTGGCGGGATCGCGAGCCCAGGACTTCGTCAGGACTGTAACTTTGTCGCGCGGCACATGCTTGAGCGCTTCGGCCACGTGGGGATGACTTCCGTAAGAATCGGCGGAATCGAAGAAGCGCAGGCCGTGATCGTATCCGTTGAGCAAAAGATCGGAGAGGCCTTTGACGCCGAGCGCAGTTTGATGCGAGTGCTGTCCGGAGCCGACGGTGCCGGTACCCATGGCGAGGCGGCTGGTTTTAATGCCGGTGCTGCCGAGAGTGACGGTGTCGGAGGCGGAGAATTTCGCGGGGAGGGTCTGAGTTGCGATGGCGTTGAGGATGGATTTGGAACTGAGCCAGGCCGCTCCCAGGCCTGACGCGGAGCGAACGAGGAATTCGCGGCGATGCATAGATCCCTCCCAAAAAATTCGGGCGCTGCGTATGAGGCTACACCAGGGAGGCTGCGGATGGAAAGCTCGGGTCGTCTACTTTAACTTTTCAAATCTTGGATTTCGAATATCACTCTGCTCAGATACGAAACGGCGCCGCCAGTAGTCGGAAGGGCAGCGTGATGGCCAGGAAGATAATCTCCAGAACAGCCTGAACGGCGACGCCGAGGATACGGAAGGGGAGTAGGAGCAGCCAGAAGAAAGGATAGGCAACCAGGGCCAGCAAGGCGAGCGGCCAGCAGAGGACGAAGAGGATGCACCACAGCAGGAATGCGAACATGGCGAGACCTCCTTCTCTAGCTAAATAATTGTACGTTCTTGGCCAGGGAAAAGTTCCGTGCTGCGACGCGGCCATTACTCGAACTGCTTGCGGAAGGTCGCGAGTTGCTCCTGGACTTCGGATAGTTCCTGGCGCAGGCGGGATACTTCTTCTTCCAGTGCGGTGAGACGGTCGGCGGCGGGGTTTGAGGCGGCATTCGTGGGCGAGGGCGCCCGCGCCACACTGGACTCCGGTGGCTCGCCGGAGAAGAGGTGCGTGTAGCGGGATTCTTTGGTGCCGGGCTGGCGGGGGAGAACTCGGGCCAGCGGCGGCTCGCGCTGGGCGAGGCGGTCGAGCGTGAAGACGATGTCGTCGAGAGTTTCGAAGTGGTACATGCGGTCGGTGCGGCTGCGGAGTTCGCCGGGAGTTTGCGACCCGCGGAGGAGGAGCACACAGACTACGGCAATTTCGCGACGGTCGAAGTTGAAGACTTCCTGCAGGCGATGTTCGAACTTGGGGACGCGGCTGTCGGCGCCGCTGGCCGGGCCGGCGAGGCGCTTTTCCTGCAGTGTGCTCAGGGCCTGGCGGACGGTTGATTCGTCCAGGGTCATTATGGGGTCGCGATTATTTTTCTGATTGCAGGCGTTGACCAGGGCGTTGAGCGAGAGTGGGTAGTAGTCAGGCGTGGTGATGTCTTTTTCGATCAGGGAGCCGAGGACGCGGGTTTCAATTTCGGTGAGGATCACGATTTTGTCCGGAGAGAACGTTGTGCGTTGTGATTTTAATGCATAGGGGCTTAGGGACAGTGGGATGGAAAGTCAGAATCCCCACCCGCTCGCAAAAGTCGCGAGAAGGTGGGGCACACTCTAATTTTGTTTTTGCTTGTCTTGTTCTTTGGCAATGTCTATGTCGGTGATGCTGATATAGTCTCCGTGAGCGGATCTCTCTGGCGCTAAGGTAAGGGCAAGGAGCGACTATGTTGCGACTGCTGCTGCATTGGGTGCTGAGTGCGATTGCGGTGTGGGTTATGGCGCAGGTTGTGCCCGGGATTTCTGTCAGCGGGCCGAGGAACGCGCTGATCGCGGCGCTGGTCATCGGGTTCATCAATGCGACCATCGGATTCGTACTGAAAATTATTACCTTTCCTTTAACCCTGCTGACTTTGGGATTGTTCTGGTTTGTAATCAATGCCCTGATGTTGGAATTTGCTTCGGCGCTTCTGGCACCGGGATTTCAGGTGCATGGGTTTCTGGCGGCTTTCGTCGGAGCGATCGTGCTCAGCCTGATCAACATGGTGCTGAAGGCGATTGTGATGCCGCGAAGGGACGGGCGTTAGTGGTTTGGTATTCGTCGTTGGTGGTCGGTCGTTGGTCGTTCGCTCGGGGCCTGATTCAATCCTTCCATCCAGTCCGTATCGCCCAGCCGATCCCGCCCTTTTCAGCTATGGAGCCGGGCTCTTTTTCGGCTTGATCGCCTGCCAATCTTCTTCTGTCAGGATGCGTCCCAGATTGCTGAATTCGCCNNAGGACTCGGGAGAATGCGCCTTGCGTGGGAATCGGACCGGGCGCGATCGCGTTCATGCGGATTCCGCGGTTGCCCCACTCCACCGCCAAGCTGCGCATCAGGGCTTCGACGCCGGCTTTGGAGACAGCGGAAGGAACGACATAGGCCGAACCGACAGGCGCATAGGTGGCGGAGATGCTGAGAACGGTGCCGGGATGATTCGCTTTGAGCCAGCGGCGTCCGCA
>PLEA01000274.1 GCA_003136335.1 Acidobacteriaceae bacterium
GCCACAGCCGCAACTGCGCTTCCAGCGGATCCCGCGCCCGCACCAGCACGTTCAAGGCGGCGCCATGCCCTTCCAGCAGATTGGCGGCAACATGCGCACCGATGTATCCGGTCGACCCGGTCAGGAATATCGCCACGTGGCTCCGTCGGTCCCGGTCTTCACGGCATCTCCGTTGGCGGGCGCAAGTTGAAAGCTGCGAGGAGGCCGCGCTTCCAGGGGCCTTCCTTCAATCAAGGGATACGTCCAGCGACGCAGGGCCGGGATGTGAATGTTGATCCAGTACTCCCACCAATCCAGCGAGCGTGTATCGTAACCGAAAATATCCTGCTCTTCGGGCACCAGCGCATAGGAGAGCTTCTCGATGTTTTCCGCCGCGAAATCATGCTCATTCAACAGGATAAAGGGCTCAAACAGCTCAATCAGTTTTTCCAGGCGCTCCAGGCTCCGCTCGGTCTTCACCAGCGGCGCCTTCTTCAGCGGCAACGGCGACATGATGCGTTGAATCGACTTTATAATCGCCTTCTGCGCCGGAGCGGACATCCGGTTATACCGCGTCTTCGAAACCGGAATCGCATCAAACCGCAGGCGCAGCCAGGATTCCAGCCCTTCCTGCGCGCGGTAGTGCTTGCGGTGCGCCAGAGACGTCAACTCAATCGAGCGGCCCATGTCGCAGGGATTGGTCACGGATGTCGCGAGCTGATAAAGCGCGTCATGCCTGCGTTCCATGACGGCGGTGGCAATTAGCGTCATTCCGCTGCAAACCGCGTCCACAGGAAGAATGTCGAGCCGCTTACTTTCGTTCGTCGGCAACTGCCGGAAATACGTCCCCAGCAAGTACGACAGCGACGCAGAAGTATTGATCCCTTCATTCCATCCGGGGAAGGGCTTGGCGACCGAGGTTTCCACAATCGCCGGGCGCACCACTGCAACCGGCAGTCCGGCGCCGTATTTCGCGATCAGCGACTCGGCCAGGCTCTTGGTGAGCGTATACGTATTCGGCCAGCCCAACTCCTTGGCGCGCCGCGTCCCCTCTTCGGTCAGATAATTCTTCAGCCAGCGAACACGGTTCTTGCGGATCTGATTCTCGAGTGCCGCACCGTGTAAGTCTTTTGCCGCATGTTCCTTGGACCGTGCCTGCGTGCGCAAGTCCGCTGTGACTTCGTCGCTCTCGGCCTTGGCCTCAGCCTGCTTCACAAATTCCTGGAGAGAGCGCCACTCCTGCTCGGCGTCGAATCCCGCCAGCCCGCGTGGATTGTAGTTCGGAGTCAGCTTCTCGGCGACCCGCCCATCCTGCTCTCCGGCCACGTAGCACGTAGAGAGATGCAAGAGCCCCGCGTGATCCGACGTTCGTACGAACTCAAGGATATTGACCGCAGCGTCCGTATTAGTCGCGAGGGCGTCGCGCAGGTCGGGATTGAAATCCGTCAGGCCCGAGCTGTTAATAATCAGATCCAGGTTCTTCTGCAAATGGCGGGTAGTCTCGGCGCTGAGTCCAAGCCCCGACTGGGTGACGTCCCCTTCGACGACCTCGATCTTCTCGCGCAAAAAATCCGGGAGCCTGTCTCCATGCCGCTCAAACAGCGGATCGAACACAGGCGACTCTTCCACCATCTTCTCGAAACGCCGCTCCGCCGGATTCGACTTCTGCCGGCGGATCAGTAGATAGATCCTTTTCACGTCGGGCAAATCCAGAAGCGTATTTGCCAGCCAGACCTTGCCAATGAATCCAGTGACGCCGATCAGCATCACGTGCTTTCCCGAGAATGTCCTGCGCACGGAGAAACCCTGAGGCTGCCTCTGACCCTCAAAATGAACGACGGGGCGCGTTGGCGACATATCCGGCCGCTCGGCGGGAATCACAGCCGCCCGCAGGTCTTCTGCGGAAATGTTCAGTTGCCGAGCCAGCGTTTTCGGCGCCCTGCGCCCGTCTGGATTCTCTTCCCGAATGCGGGCGAACGCTCCGCGCGGCCGGATCACCGGATTCAGCAACCTCCCAGTCGCCGTGCCGTCGCGAAACTCCAGGCGGTTCGCCACAATCCGCTTCACCCCCAGATGCTGCGCCAGCGGGCGCATCACGTGCTCCAACCCCTGGCTTACCAGCACGACTTCCGCCCCCCCCTGCACCAACTCCTGCACTTTCTGCACGCCTCGCTCTTTCAAGCGCGGCTTCAATTTATAGTGAAAGAACTCTTCGCCGAGCAGATCCAAGCGGTCGCGGGTCACTCCGCGGAGAACGGTATGCAGCGCCCGCGTGGCGAACTTGCGATTCGTGGAATAAAGAAACGGTCGCAGCAGCGCCATCAGGAAGATCTGGCCTCGCCGCCGGAAGCGTTCGGCAAACGTCTGCGCATTCCAGGTGAAGAATGCCACAGGCCTGACCACCGTCAGGTCAAGCAGGCTCCCCTCAACCCGCCAGTAGACGGTCGGGCCTGCGCTGGAATTGTGGTTTGTCGGTTCCAAATTTGTTGTTCGATCCTCTACAGAGCCTTGAATGGCAGTCAGGCGGAGTTTCTATTGTAAACAATTGGCTCGGTTGAGCGAAGCGGAAGCTGCGTCTTCGTTGCAGATTTGATTCAGACGGTTCTTGGAGAGGTCTGCCATGCGGATCTTCATAGGGATTCGGCGGCTCTTTCGGCCTTGGGCTGTCGCCCCACGATCAATGCGATTCCGCCGCTGAGAGCAAGCGTCGCCCCGATCGCCAGCAAGCCGCCGCGAAATCCGCCACTCGCCTTGCGAAAGAATCCAACGATATCGGGACCGAAATAGCCTCCCAAATTTGCCAGTGAGTTGATCACCGCGATCCCCGCAGCTGCCGAAAGACCCGCCATCCGCGAAGTCGCCATCGCCCAGAAAGGCCCCACCATCGACTCCGCGCAGACCAGCCCAAGCCCGATGCACGCCACGACGACGACGGTTGAACTCCCGTAACCCGCCGCTACGAGCCCGGCCGCTCCAACGAATGCAGGAATCGCCGTGTGCCAACGCCGCTCTGCTTTGCGATCCGAGCGCATTCCCACCAAAACCATCGCAATAGCAGTCACCACGAACGGAAGAGCCGACACCAAACCCGTCAGGAGGTAGCTAAGGCCCGACAGCGATCGGATCACGCTCGGCAGCCACAAAGTGACTCCGTACATCGTGGTTGCGACTCCAAAATACACCATCGACAGCAACCAGATTTTGGGGCTGATAAGAACCTGCCAGAGTTGACTCTTCTTTAGAGCCGACTCCGCCTGCTGTTCGCGAGCCAGCCTCTCCAGCAGCCAGGCTCGCTCCTCGCCTTTCAGCCAGCCTGCTTCTCGCGGATTATCCGATAGCGCCCAAAATACGGTCGCTCCCAAAAGAATTGCCGGAATCCCCTCCATCAGAAACATCCACTGCCAACCCGAGAGCCACTTTCCGCTGAGCCCGAGCAATGCCCCGGAGATGGGGCTCCCCACAATGCCCGCGATTGGATTCGCCGTCATGAACCAGGCCACCGCACGGGCCCGCGCATTGGCCGGGAACCAGCGCTTCATATAAAGGATCATGCCGGGAAAGAATCCAGCCTCGGCAGCGCCCAGCAGGAAACGCATTCCGTAGAAACTGACGGGGCCGCGGATGAAGATCATCAGGCAGGAAATCACTCCCCAGGTCACCATCAGGCCCGAAATCCACCGCCGCACGCCAAACTTCTCCAGGACCAGATTGCTGGGAAGCTGGAAAACAAAGTAGCCCGCGAAAAACATCCCCGCCGCGCGGCCATAGGCGCGGTCGCTCAGGCCAAGCTGCCCTCGCATCTGCAACACCGCGAAGCTCACGTTGATGCGATCGAGGTAGGCAACAATATAGAGGAGGAACAGAAACGGCATCAGCCGCCACATGAGTCGGGAAACAACGGCGGATTCCAGGCGGTCGGGAGCAGTTTCCAAGAGTGGGTTCCAGATGTTTCGGCCGTTCTGTGGTGCGAGGATTCTACGCCAAGCGCAGTTTCTGCCGAATCTCGGCCACAATCTGTTGCGGTGTCGCTGCGATGTCGACCGTCGCCGCCGCCTCGGGTTCCTCCAAGTCAGCCAATTGGCTGGCCAGAATCTGCTCGTTAGCAAAGTGTCCGTGGCGCGAGCGCAGGCGCTCTGCGATCAGGTCCGCACTTCCCCTCAGGTACACAAACCGCACCTGCGGCCCAGTCCGAAGTTCCTGCCGGTAGCTACGTTTCAATGCAGAGCACGCCAACACCGCGCTGCGCCCCTCGGCGATCCAATGGGTGATCGCTTCGCGAAGAGCCTCCAGCCAAGGCTTCCGATCATCATCGCTGAGCGCGATGCCGTGCCGAATCTTTCCCACATTCGACAGTGGATGAAAGTCGTCCGCGTCGGCAAATTCCCAACCAAGTTGCTCGGCCAGCAGACGCCCCACGGTCGTCTTGCCGGCTCCGACGACTCCCATCACGATCACAATCATGGAGGAGGATTGTAGTCGTAGCGCCGGCATCTTGCCGGCTGTCGCGAGGGCATCTTGCCCGCGGCGAGCGTGGGAGACGCCCACGCGACAGCCGC
>PLEA01000082.1 GCA_003136335.1 Acidobacteriaceae bacterium
AAGCGCCTGGTAGAACAGGGCGAGTTCCTTCTGAAGAGTTTCCATGATGAGCACCAGAAAGACCCCGAGGGGGTAGACACTGAGTTCGCGCGTGGCGAACTGATAGGCTGGCGCAGCACGTTACATACGCTGTATCGGGATTGCGCTGAAGACATTGTTACCCGCGTTATCACGAGGACGCGCTTGACCCTTCCCAACGGTGAAGTCCCCAGCGGTGCCGCTCATGCGTATTGAGGCCATCCTGGACTAAGTTGAGCAACTCCATGACGTCAGCGAGCGTCTTGCGATAACTGGCGGATCAACATCCGCCTGTGTCAGAGGCGCTCATGACGATCTCGGGAAGCGTTCGTAACACGGCCACTATTTTGGGAGTGCTGATCGCGACAAAAATGACTAGACCGATCTGACTGGTGTTTACCGGATAATTAAATCACGGGGTCGTCCAGGAGAGACCAGTGGCAAATCTTGAAATTGTATGGTCCGCCGCAGTTTATCCGTAGAGAAAACGTCATTAGAACATCATCGAGGGAGATCAGAATGACCGTCTCAGAACTGCACGCGAAACTCACTGAACTTGGCTTCGATGTCCCTATCGTGGTACTGACGACCGTACTCAAAGCCGGCTGGGATCCTGCAGTTCCGGTGCCAATTACTAGCACCTGGACGAAGGATAAGACCGAACAAGTGGCGTGGCTCGCGATAGTCGGTAGCGCCCGCACATTGAGAAATTATGCCAGATTGGATTAGCCTCCACGAAGGGGCGACGGTCGTCACTATATCCACAGACAACATTAGGCCTAGCCGGGATTACACTCAGTGGAAAATGAAACCATCCGGGTTGCTGTTCGCTGTCTCTGCTGCTGCCGCGACGAAATTAGAAATCGGAGGTCGGAATTGCGAGATTCTTACGTTAATTCCTTCGTCCCATTGTCCAAAGAAAAACCTGTAATGGCGGCTGTGGCGTTTCCGCCTTTGCCGACCATCCGTCCAGAACCGTCGGACTCCGAGCTCATGGGATAATTACAATTTTAGTTACAGGATGGATTTCCATCCATTGTGCGTGGTTTGTGTCCTGAACGTATGATCCGACGATCTGCACGTGTGACCCCACAGGGGGAGTTGCACGGGCGTGTGATACGTCAAGGAACATGCTTCCTTTGCATCGGCTTGACTCACCTTGAACTCGCACACGATTTCGTACACGAGATTACCGCCCTCGTCGCTCATATTGCCCGCGTTTAAGAGATTCGTGAACTGGGGGTCAAACTCGAGCCACCCGTGAGTGTCACCATCAGCCTCCTGGCGCACCCCGTCGCGCCGCTTTCCATTCGTCGCATCCACGATCGTTCCAGTAACCTGGATGCACTTCTGCTTTACTATTAAGCGTTGGGGATTGTAAACGTGATCCCAAAGCGTAGCGTCGCAGCCAGATGCGCCAGATAATGGCGCCGCCAACTCAGCAGTACCTCCTTGTACCCCGGCAGCGAGATACCTTGCGCCGACCCATCCTTCTTTCCCTCGCATTGTCTTAACGTGGTAGAAGCCTTCCTTAGGGGCTGCTTCCAACAATGTTACCGTGGTGCCCTTCCGTAGTGTGCCTATCGGCGGGTTGGTTGTCGAGGGATCAGATCGGAGATACACATGCTGGCGGACCGTACCTTCCTGCGCCAGTGCTGGGCAAAGACTCATAACTAGAAGGAACGAGGATAACAAAAGCTTGGTAAGGAACATCTGGGGCCTCCAAAAAGCGAAGTCTGAGGTGCCATCGGCATCGCTACGTGTGTCTGATGTTGGATATCTTGCCCTCTCGTTTTCCGAAGAGGTGCGCTCCGCTCAGCGCTCCCCGTTCCGATCTCCGCGAAATAATCAGTGATGCGATGCTGCCTGCTTGCTGATTAGTTCTGAGTTGATGAAGGTTACGACCGCAGCTGTTTCGGCAGCCGAAGCGCAGCTCTTCCGCGTGACAGCACGTCACGGAGCGCTCCTCTCAGCTTTCATGACGTTGGACTCTGGATCGGCGTAGAGAAACTGTTGGCTCTATTCAGAGAAACAGTAACAATCTGAACTTCACTGCCTTATACCCTCCGCCGATCTTCTGACACTGTTCGTCTTCGATAGTCCAACCCTCCGACCGTGTGAAAAGCGGCACGTTGTTTCACACTTGAGATGCTACGTTTCGCAGATTGGTCCGGACTGTTCAAAACCGCTCGGTAGGAAGACAATGCTGAAACCTGGCAGCCCTGTTCCAAATTGACCTGTAATCCCTTTGGACTCGTGACATCGTGCAAGTATGCATAAAAACGAGCCTGAGCAAGAATCCAACCAAGCGACACTCGCTCGCGTCAAAAAGGAAATGGATGAGCCGCGTATGGCTGAATCCACGCGAGAAGAAGACATTAACCAGACCACGCGCCAGAAGCTGGAAAAGCTGCCATAATCCACCGTGGTAAAGAGTCCCGGCGGCCCGTCCGTGCGCAGTAGGGGTGCTCCGAGAGGAGAAACAATAATGGCAAAGCTAACCAAGCCAACTCGTGATCAGATATCCGCAACCAAGTTCGCTTNNTGCCTCTCACGTACGCAACGCTGCCGCGCGCCTCAAGCAGGTGAAGGGCGTTACGGAAGCGGAACGTCGTGCGGCGTGGAAGCGAATCCAGTCGGCAGCAAAGCGATACGGAGTGGACCTCGAAGAGTCCGACTAGCGCGAACACGCCACGTTGCACGCCTGCCATGCAGCG
>PLEA01000453.1 GCA_003136335.1 Acidobacteriaceae bacterium
CGACCAGGGCCTATTCCGCCACCAGCCAATCCATCGCTTCTTCCCGCGTCTTGAAGCTGGGCAACTCACGCTGGGAAAAGCTCTTGAAGTGTTCGTAAAAAACATTCGGCAAACTTTCCGTGCCGACCCAGGCAGCTCTTTTCACATACGGCCGATCAAGCACGAGGACCTCTTGCGCGCGCGTAGCCACTTGCTTGTCGATCTGCGCGCCCGCGAAGTCCGCCAAAATGAGCACCGATCCAGGAGCTTGCCGAGCTATGGTTGTCCGAACCATTTCGAGCAGCAAAAGAACTTCTTTGGCGCTGCAGTGACTGAAGTCAACGACGAAGATGGCCTGACCCCTGTGCTTGGCAAAATGTAGCCGATCGTCGAGCAGGTCGCCGGAGGTCACACTGGAATTCGCGGGGAGATTCACGTTGGGTTTTACGTTGGGTTTCACGTTAAGATCGCCTCCACCACGCCATAAGCCCCCTCCAGCGCGGCATCGAGCGCAGACGCATCTTTGCCTCCGGCCTCCGCCAGGTCAGGACGTCCTCCGCCTTTNNTTGCCGCCAACTTTCTGCGCCACAGGCCCGATTACTTTGCCGGCCTGCACGCGCCCGGTCAGATCTTTGGTCACGCCCACGATCAGCGCAACACTCCCATTCGACGCCGAACCGAGAATCACCACCCCCGAGCCAATCTTGTCGCGCAACTGATCGACCAGCGTACGCAACTGCGCCCGCTCCAGATTGTCCACGCGATGCGCCAGCACCTTCACGCCCTTCACTTCCTTCACCCGCTCGCCGATATTCGCAGTACTCGACGACGCCGACTTGATCCGCACTTGGTCCAGTTCCCGCGTCAGCCGCCTGATCTCAGCGTCTTTCTTTTCCAATTCGGCCTTCAACGCATCCGCGGGAGAGAATGAAGTCTCGCTGTCGGAAACTGATTCGGAACTGGATGCCCCATCCTTGCGCGCCTTTTGCGAAAGAGCCCGCCCTGAGCGTGCCGAAGGGGTAGAACCGGCGAAGCTGGCCACAACGTTCTCCAGTTCGTGATCCCTGCGGAAATGTCGTAACGATCCCTCACCCGTGATAGCCTCCACTCGCCGCACGCCCGACGACACGCTGCCTTCCTTCAGAATCTTGATCAGCCCAATCTCCCCGGTCGCCGCCGTGTGCGTGCCGCCGCAAAGCTCAGTCGAGAAGTCTCCGATCTTGACTACGCGAACTTTGTCGCCGTACTTCTCCCCAAACAGCGCCATCGCGTGATACTCGTTCACGGCCACGTCGATGGGCACGTCAACAATGGTCTCGACTTTCTGATTGCGCAGCAATTCCTTGTTGATGAGGTCTTCAATGTCCTGCAACTCTTCATTTTCGACGCCCGTGAAATGCGAAAAATCAAACCGCAGATGATCGGGCGCCACCAGCGATCCCGCCTGCTTCACATGCTTCCCCAACACCTCCCGCAACCCAGCATGCAGCAAATGCGTAGCCGTGTGATTCCGCATAGTCGCCTGCCGAATGTCAGTGTTCACAACGGCGTCAACCTTATCCCCGACCTTGAGGGTGCCCCACCCTACGCGGTTTTCGTAGGGTGGGGACTTCACGACCACCTGATGCGCCCGCACACCCTGAATGGGGTAGTAACACCCCTTCACTTCGGCGACCACGGTGTTGTGATCGTCCGAGTAAAGCCATCCGCGATCTCCAACCTGTCCGCCAGCCTCAGCATAAAACGGCGTGTGATCCAGAATAACCTCGCCAGATTCCCCNNTTGAGCTCCCGCGCTCCCTGCCCGTTGTGAATGATGGCTAGCACCTCGCAACCATCAGAGCGAGTTTGCCGGTAACCTTCAAATGCCGATTTCGGAAGCTGCTGATAAGCGGGATTCGCCGTCTGCTTGGCCGTGCCTTTCCACGAAGCACGCGCGCGAGTCTGTTCCTCGGTCCGGGCTTCTTCGAAACCTTCCAGATTAAAGTCGATTCCGATGTCGCGAGCTGCGTCTTTCATGAAATCGAGCGGAAGGCCGAAGGTTTGGAAAATATCAAAAGCCCTAGCCCCGGTGAAGATCAGCTTGAAAGGCGCTGCATTTCTCAATTTTTCGAGCTGCCGAAGATACTTCACGAAAAATTGGTTCGCCGCGGCCGGCTCAGACGAATTCAACAGGTCTTTCATCTCGCTAAATGCGCCCACCTGCGTGCCTGGGATCACCTGAGTGCGGCCGACTGAAAGCTGCATCAGTAGCGACTCATTTTCATTCACATACGGGCGTATTAGATCGGCAACCGCGATGTCGAAGCGGCGTGAACCTTCTGCTACCACTCGTGCAAATTGATGCTCTTCAGCTTCAACTACTTCGGCAATTCGATTTGCAGATTCTTCTAATTCCGGATAAGCGCCCTTCATGAGGTCTCGTACCTTGAAGACCATTTGGGAGAGGAATGGCTTAGTTTGGCCGACTAGCCGCCCGTGAGTGATCGCACGACGCAGAATCTTTCGAAGGACGTACCCGCGGCCCTCGTTCAATGGGATCACGCCATCTGAGATTAAGAACGATGCTGCACGGGAATGATCCGCGATGACCCGCAGCGACGGATGTTTCAATAGGTGATAGATGCGCCCCAGCTCCCTGTTCGCCTCCGCCTGCAGTTGGGCAGGCTGACCCATTCCGATCGGTGCCGGC
>PLEA01000633.1 GCA_003136335.1 Acidobacteriaceae bacterium
AAATTTGCCCGCCGTTACCACCGTACGTTGCCCGATAGAAACCTGCGCGGCGTGAGCCCGCGCCGACCTTGGACTCGCTTCCTGCGCCTCTGCAATCGTAATCTGGGCGGCGCCGGAGGTGACGGCATGCTCCAGGATGTGGCCTTGCGCCACGGTGAAGTCGATCGCCGGCGCGGTTAGTTCGAAATCCTGCGGGCCCCTTGCCAGGCCTTTTGCTGTCGGATTGTTTTCAGCGACCGCATTCTGGGTCAGCCGGACTCCATCACGGCCGTGTACTTTCTGAAGCTGGTTCTGGCCAGCGAAGTCGAGGATCACGCGGCCGGCTTCGCCCTGCATGGGGTGCGGTCCGGCTTGCTCGATGTGGACACTGCCGGTCATGATTGCGGTGCGGAGCAAGTTCTTGTTTCCTTGGAGAAGAAACTCAGCCTGGTCGGAGCGACTGCGCATTTCGGAGGGTTGCGGTTGAACCGCTGTTTTGCCGGCAGCGGAATTCCGATTCGCACCTGAGGCGGATCGCTTCGCGTCTTCCATCCGGGTCTCGGTGGTGACGTTTCCAGTGGCCAGGACTCGTTCCACCTGATTCTCCCGGCCAAGATAAAACACCGCCTGATCCGCTTGCACCCTCCCACCCATGCGGCTGAGATGAGGATGGTCGAGCGTAATCTCGCGCGGATCGTTGGTGATGATGCCGTGCTCCGCCTCGATGACGGCGGCATTCGGGCCATTCAGCACCACATGAATTTGCGACGACAAGGTTAGCGTGTTGCTCTTGCCCGCATACTTCACCCCCACGGCCCAGCCGGTGGCTTGCGGAGTTCGAAATTCGACCCGGGCAGCGGTCATGGCGTTTCCGCTGTCTTTGTTGAAGACGAGATCATGGGTCTTCAGGTGGATTGGGTTCTTGAGTTCTTTCGGTGTGGTCTGATCGGGACTGACGAGGCCCGCCGGGTTGGCTACGAGATCGATCTGCACGTCGCCCTTGGCGGTGACGTCGCCGGTCTTCTGATTGAAAGCAAAGTCGTCGCCGTAGATCTGGTCGAAGCGCGAGGAATCGCGACCATAGAGCACGATGTTGACGTTGTGCAACTCGGCGTTGCCGTTGATTTTGAATTCTTTGACGTCGCTGGCCTGGACGGTGAAGAGCGTGCGCTTGCCGTCGGACTTGGAGAACTGGAAGCCGCTGGCCGTCTGCTTGATATCAAACCCGATTTTGCCAGGGATTTGCTTCAATACGTTGGTTGCCCGCGAGCGCGCGTAGAAATACATCCCAGCCACGACCAGCGTGAGCAGCACGGCGGTCGCAGCCAGCAGGCGGCGCAGACGGTAGACTTGAAGCGGCATCTGGGTTCAGTGTAATGCAAGCCGGCGGATGGCGGCTGGAAGACGGCTTCTCCTCTACACTTTAGATGCGCATATCCCGATGATTACAACCGCCGAAAAGCCGCCTCTGTTGGACCTGCGCAACATTCGCGTGATGCGGGGGCAGAAGATTGCGCTGGACAACTTCAGTCTTCGCATTGGTGCGGAGGAGCACGTGGCCATTCTCGGACCAAACGGCTGCGGCAAGTCGACGTTGATCAAGACGATTACCCGCGAGTGCTATCCGGTGGCGCGACCGGATTCGTCGATGTCGATTCTGGGAGAAGAGAGTTGGGATGTGTTCGCGCTACGGGCGCGGCTGGGGATTGTTTCGAATGACCTGATGCTTTCGTGCACGGGAGATGCTTGCGGGCGGGACGTCGTGCTCTCGGGCTTCTTCAGCAGCATCAGCATTTTTTCGAATCACTCCGTTGACGCCAGACACCGCGAATTGGCCGACGCTGCGCTTACAGAATTGCGGATATCGCATCTGGCGGCGCGTCCGGTTTGTGAGATGTCTTCGGGAGAAGCTCGGCGTGTGCTGATCGCTCGTGCCCTGGTGCACAAGCCGGGCGCGCTGCTGTTCGATGAGCCGTGCAACTCGCTCGATCTTTCGGCCCAGCAGAGCTTGCGGCAGACGATGCGTGCGCTGGCGAATTCGGGAACGGCAATTATTCTTGTAACGCACGAATTGGCCGACATCGTCCCGGAGATTCGCCGCGTGGTGTTGATGAGTCGCGGACGCGTGGTGGCCGACGGAGCCAAAGAAGAAATCCTGCAGGTCGAGCGACTGGCAGCACTGTTCGGCGTCGACGTGGAGATGGCGCGGCGCGACGGGCACTATCATTTTTGGTGAGGCATAACCACTTGGTCAATGCATGTAATGGTCTGTGGGTGTTGAAAAAGTCCATTTTCCTCAAAACAGCGACAATTTGGGGGACAGAAAATGTCTAGGAACACGAGAAAGTCGTTTGTAGGGCATCCTGACGCGATTTTGTTTTGGCGAATTTCGCGGAAAGGAGTTTTTCAACAGCCACGTCTGTTTACGTCAGTTGGGGCGACCTTCAAGAAGTTCGGTCGATTTGCTGACTCCCGCCGCCTCCACACCCCAGTCATTTAGTTCTCAGCCGTCAACAAGCTGCCCGCCTTCGCAGGGTGTCCACGTCGCGGCGTGTAACCAAGATTGCCATCGACAAGCGGGGGCGAGAGAGCGAAAACAAAGAGCATGAGGAAAGCTTGGCTGGTATTTTGCCTGCTTCTGGCCGGTTGCGCGGCGAAGAAGCAGCCGGTTGCGGCGAGCCCGCCTCCCATACGGAGCCAGCTGCCACCACCCACTGCCGAACTCATCGAACACTGTGTAGTAGTCAAGCAGGAAAATGCCAACACGGTGACCTGCAGTTGTCTGCCTGCGACCACCGTGATCGATTCAAAAACGCGGCACACCACGCTAGTTTGCAAGCCAATGAAAGAAGAAAAATGAGACCGGGACTGGAGGGAAATCCTTCATCATCGGGCGCGACCTTTTATAATGCGATTTCGACATGGCGTTATTCGCGATAGCGCTCATTAACCGAAATCGATAGAGTTTACGTTTCGGATTTCAAACGTTCTGCTAGTCGCTTGGGCGCGATTAGTGCATGGCTGCCTAACAGAAGTTCCCTTACTTCGCTCCAATCGACGTTGCCCACCTCCAGCCGCAACGCGACCCAGCCTTTCGATGCGAGGTAATCGGGAAGATAAAATCTGGCGGGCTGAGCCTGAGCCAGCGCCTTGTTGTCACCTGGGAACACCTTGCAGGGAACCGCGACGATGCCATCGCCGTGATGGTTGTCCAGGAAGTAAGCAAACGTCTTTTTCCGGACTAAAAACTGCGCGTGCGCTCCGTAGATTCGGCGGGTGGCCTCCGGGAGCGCGAGCAATTTCAGTTACCGGGGCGAGCCGCGATTCTTCGGGGGAACGTTTTGCCACGCGAGCCATAGACGATCCTCATGGTACCCCTAGCGGCCGGGTATATGAAAATCGCGGAGGGAGAGTTCCAAGCCGCCGTATTCGGGATGATCGTTGTTTCCTATGGTGAAGGCAACATCGATGGTGTCGCCGGCGAGAAGCGGCGTGCGCTGCAGGCGTTCGGCCATGTGCCAGCCCAGGGCATCGAAAGTGATTTTAGTTCTCAGTTCCCGGTTCTCGGTTCTCAGTTGAGCGGCGCTTGTGTAGCCTTCGGCCACGGCTGCAGCCTTTTCTTCGCGACGAATGGTGGCGCCGTCGGGATGGCAGCGTGGATTCGACAGGACAGCCGCTGCGGAGAGTTCTTCTGATTCGGTGTCAGCCATGCGGTTTCCAATTGATGCCGCCCAGAGTTTCAGCTTGACGTGTTTGTCTTTCAGAATCCGTGGAGGTGCGGTTAACTGTACGGCACGTGCGGCGAATATGGGTTTGGGATTTCCCATGCCGTAGGGTTCCAGCAATTGCAGCGCTTGAAAAAGGTCGGGTGTGACTTCGGCTAGATCCAGTTCCGCATCCAGATCGAGAATGGGATCGAAATCGGCCGGAGTCAGGCGCGCACGGGCAAAGGCATCCAGCTTCGCGCGCAGCTCAGCAACATTGGCGAAGGGCATGGCGAATCCGCAGGCGTGAGAGTGGCCGCCGTAGCGCGAAAAAAGAGGGCTGCACGACTCGATCGCGTCGAGCAAGTGGAACGCACGAATCGAGCGGCCGGAACCGAACGCTTCCTCGCCGTCGCGCGAAATCACAATCGTGGGACGGTTGTAGCGCTCCACGATCCGCGTCGCGGTGATGCCGATAACGCCGCGGTGCCAGCCTTCCCCGTCGATGACAATGCAGTAGGCATCGGACAACGTGGGATCGCCAGTGAAACGCTCTTCCACCGCGCGCAGGATTTTCCGCTCTTCTTCCTGACGGTCGGAGTTGAGATGGTCGAGTTTGGCGGCCAGCTCCCGGGCGCGTGCCGCGTCTTTCACGCTGAACAGTTCGATCACATCGCGAGCCACATCCATGCGGCCGGCGGCGTTGATGCGGGGCGCGATGCGGAAACCTACTTCGCCGGATGTAGGCGGACGTTTGGCAGAAATCTGGGCGACTTCCAGCAGCGCCTTGAGCCCGGGATTCACCACGCTGCGCAGCGCGTCCAAGCCCAACGAAGCGAAGACGCGATTCTCGCCGGTCAACGGGACTGCATCTGCAATGGTGGCAATCGCCACGATCTTCATAAACGACATGAGCAGTTTATTTTGAACACTGGCCTCGAGGCGTCGCTGTATCAATCCTTGAGCCAGCTTGAAAGCGACGCCCGCGCCGCAGAGCTGCTTGTAGGGATACTCGCAGCCCTTCTGGTTGGGATTGATGACGGCCAGCGCGTTGGGCACGCCATCGGGACCGGGGAGGTGGTGGTCGGTGACGATCAGGTCGACTCCAAGTCGGTGCGCCGTTGCGGCGGGCGCGAAGGCGCGGATGCCCATGTCGACGCTGACGATCAGGCGAATGCCCGACGCGGCTGCACGTTCGATTACATCGTCGCGCATGTCGTAACCTTCGCGAATGCGGTGGGGCACGTGGAAGTCGGCGGATCCGCCGCAGAGTTCGATCGCGGTCTTCAGGATGATGACCGCCATGGTGCCGTCGACGTCGTAGTCGCCGTAGATGAGGATGGGCTCTTTGCGTTCAATTGCGGCATCGATGCGATCGACGGCGGCGCGCAGGCCGGTCATGCGCTCGGGAGCGTGGAGATGAGAGAGCGACGGAGAAAGGAATCTGCAGGCCGATTCTGGATCGGTGATGGCGCGACGGACGAGCAGGGGCGCGAGGATGTGGGCTGCGTTGGCGACGCCGCGAAGCGAGGGATGAGTGCGGAGTCCTGCGATCAGGGGCACGACGAGATCTTGAGCTGTTGCTTTTTGAGTCCACTGCATGGGTGATGGAGCAGTTTACTACTGGAGGGAGTGCAGAGCGGCGAGATTGGAGAACCCGCCGAGCTTCGCTCGGCCCGGTCGGGTCCCTTCGACTTCGCTCAGGGCAAGCTCCGACCCGGCCCCACACAAGAACCGGACCCACACTTATCATGAAAAATTAGTTTTCTTCGTCCTGGTCAGGCTCGTCCAGGGTGAGGCCGCCGAATTCGTCGGAGACTTCGAGCAGATGCTGGTAGCGGTCGTACCACTCGGTGCTAACCTCGCAGAGAAACATCGATCCCTGATAGGCCCAGCCCAACTGCAGAAATCCTACCCTGCCGACATGGGCACGAAGCCAGCGGGCATCCTCCACATCGTCACCGTCGGTGTACTCTGAATTGGTCAAGCGCTGCACCATGTCGTCCAGTTCGGTGCGTTCCAAGGTCCAGGAGTGCATGGTCAGGAAAGGAGCGGCCGACGCCTTGGCCAATTCCACGAAATCCTTCCAACCGTCGGGATTGGCGCCCATCTCCCACATCACGCATTGCACCTCGTCATAATCCACGTAGCCGTGGAAGCGGCGCATGCCGTGGCCTTCGATGAAGGCAATCATGTCGTCTTTTACTGTGGTGAGGTCGTCAGGAATGGGGGACATATTGGGAAAAGCTCGTAATTCAGCATTGTATGCCGTTCGCAACTTCGCTGCCAAATATCCACGCGACGCTCCGAGGGCATGAGTACCGCACGCGAGATCCCTTCGGCTTCGCTCAGGACAGGCCTTCCCTCCGCCGGAAGGGCGGCTGCGGTCAGGATGACTCCGACCGTTATTGCGCCCGCAAATTCAGGCCGCCTAGAAGATTAACTTCATGGCAAACTGAATAAATCGAGGATCGTTTAAGGTTGCGTTCACCACTCCAAAGCTGGAGGGGCTGGCAAAGTCCTGCATCGAGCTGGCGCTGGTGCCGGGCAAGAAGAAGTGGGGGTGGTTGAATAGATTGAAAAATTCGGCCCGGAATTGGAGGTTCATGCCTTCGCGGAAAGACAAAGGAAAGTCCTTGATTGCCGAGAAGTCGGTATTCACGAACCGGGGACCGTACACTGGGGCGCGGGGTGCGTTTCCGAGCTCTCCGGTCGGGGGCGCAGAGAAAGCGCAGGGATTAAACCAATGCTCCAGGGTGTGAACTTGGGCGGGACAATTTGAATTCTCTCCTTCCGGGCCGCCACGGTTTGGATCTCCAACTTCGTTGGGGCGGTTGAGCACATTTCCGTTCCACATGAAATTCACCCCAGATTGGTTGTTGCTATCGACGATGAACAGAGGAAATCCGGAAATGGCTTTTTCGATCACGTTCACTTTCCAGTTCCCAAGCACGGCATTGGCCGCTCCATTCCAGCCGCTGCCGAATTGTTTGCCTTTTCCAAAGGGCAAGTCATACAAAATACTGGCGGTGAATTGATTGTTGAGGTTGAGCTGAGACAGGCCCCAATCCGCTTTTTGGGCACCCGGGAGCGGCCAATACATGGCGCCGGGAAGCGTGCCGAGCCCATCGGGGAAGCCGGAATCGAAGGTGCGGGAATAGGTATAGCTCAATAGAGCGTATAGGCCATGCCGCGCATTCTTCTCAGCTTTGACTTGCAAAGAATCGTAGCGAGCCCGGCCATTGTCGGTGTTGTTATCGACCGCAGTGAATGGACCATAGGGCGCGGTCAAACCGGTGTGATTGGGGCCGCAACCCAGTGTGTAATTCGGGTCATAGCCCTGGGCACCCGAAGTCAGGAAACATTGACTCGGAGATCCAATATTTTCGTTCAGACCGTCGACCAAAATGTGCGTGCTGCGCGATCCCGCGTATCCGGCGGTCAGCACGACTTGACCGGGCAACTGATGTTCGATGTTGAGGTTGAACTGCTGCACCATGCCCTGTTTGAAATTGAGATCCTGCGACTGGATGGTCCCGGTAAAACTGTCGGGGCTGGGAGGCGCGAGGATGGGCTGCAAGGCGCCGGTTTGCGCATTTTGCTGCAGGAAGGCGAACTCAAGGCCGCAGTTTGTCGGTTTTGCCGACGTGGCGTTGCCGAGCGGGCACGGGCTACCAGGGGAATTGTTGAAGTTGTCGACTTCCGCATAATACGGAGGATTCTGCCAAAGCCCCTGTGCGCCCTGGCTCCAAGCCGAGTCGTGGAAGATGGCATAACCGGCGCGGATCGCGGTGTTCGAGCTGCCAAACGGTTTCCACGCGATTCCTATGCGCGGCTCGAACGCAGTCTTGTCGAACTGGATTCCGACGTTACCATTGGTACGAGTGCAATTGGTGCAACCGCTGATCCCAGGCGCGGCACCCGCAATCAGATACTGGCCGGTCGCATAGTCAAAATTTGCCTGGCGGCCCTCGGACTCGGTGATGGGCGTGGTCAGCGACCACGCGATGCCTAGATTAAGAGTCAGATTGTTAGTAACTCGCCAGTCGTCCTGCACGAAGGGGCGAAACATCTTCCAGCGGCGGCCCGTGGTGGCGCCCAAAAACGTTTGATCGTGAATAGCGCCGCCGAGCTGCCCCAAAAGCAAATCGGCCGTAGCGTCGTTGGTATAGGACCCGAACACGAGGAAATAGCCGTCACCGAAACCGTTGGTAAGCACATTCATCTGATTCGCGCGAATCCCGCCGCCGACGCGGATGTCGTGAGTGCCGCGAATCATCGTGAGGGAGTCAGCGACGGAAAAAACGTTGGTGCCGCCCTGGAACGGGGAGAATCCGCGATCACCGAGTGACCAGTAGCCGGTCAGCTGGGTCGAACTCAAACCACATCCCACGCAATCTTTCGATGACTGGTTGAGGCTGGCGGGATAGCCGGTGACGCTGTCGCAGTGGCTGCCGAGATCGGCGCCTTGAATTCCGAGCTTCGCGGCCTCGCAGGTCCCGGTGCCGAAGGACAGGATGTGATTAAAGATACGATTGAATCCCGCATTGAATTGATTGATAGTTCTGTCGGAGAAGAGGTGCGTCTCCGAAACTGCCACATTGCGACCGTGGTTGGTGATGTTCTGCGTGCTGGCAAAAGCGCCTTGCTCGGCGAAGCCCGGGGAACCGCCCGGAACGAACGATACAGCCTGATCGTAGCTGAAGCGCGCAAAGACGGAATCTTTGCTGGAGAAAGTGTGGTCGAGGCGGATATCGAACTCGCCTTCGTTGAGTTTTCTCACGGGCACATTGGTGAAGTTGTAACCGAGACCAGCATTACTGGTATTGCTCGCGGGATAGAGGTTAATCAACTTTTGCCCGACTGGGTCGATCAATGAGGAGGGAATGGTCCTGCAGGGTTGCGTAACGCCCGTTATGGGCGGCTGACTCCCATCTGAGAGCGGAGTTTCGGGGAGTCCGGTCGCCGTGTAGCACTGGAAGGGTACAGGAATCTTCGTCGGAACACCGTTGACGAGAACGGTCTGGTACGGCGTGTAGGGATTATTGAGTGGGTTCGCCACAGGATCGACGGAATTGCCAAACGGATCGTGCGTGTAGTCACCCGTCATCATGGCAGGCGTCGGAATCAAGCCCGTGAACGGGATGCCGTGCCGTTGCCTCTTCGCCTGATAATCGAGGAAGAAGAAGGTCTTGTCCTTCTTGATCGTGCCACCCAGCGCGCCACCGAACTGGTTCAAGTTGAACTGTTCTTTGCTGGAAGCGAAGTAGCTGCGCGCATCGAGTTTCGTGTTGCGGAAGAACTCGAACAACGATCCGTGAAGTTGGTTCGTGCCTTGCTTCGTGGTGACCAGCACCGTTGGACCCGCGCGCGTGCCATATTCGGCCGAGTAGTTGTAAGTTAGAACTTTGAATTCCTGGATAGCGTCAATCGACGGCAGAATCGCAATGCCGCCGGCAGTCAGTTCGTTGTTGTCGTTGCCGTCGAGCAGCCAGTCCGTGCTCTGGGCGCGCGATCCCCCAACCGAAAGGGAGAAAGTTCCGCGCGCTGACACTTCGCTGCTGGGGCCTCCGTTGAAGAAACTGTTGGGGTTGGTCTCCTGCGTTACGCCTGGAGTCAGGGTGGCTAACTGCACGAAGTCGCGTCCATTGAGCGGGAGATCGGCCACCTGCTCGGAAGTGATCACCTGCCCCAGCGTCGGATTCGTCGTCTGCACGGCGACCTCGGTCGCGTTTACTTCAACGCTCGTGCTCACCGAGGCAGGTACAAGTTTGAAATCGAGTTCGCGGTATTCGTCGATCTGTAAGCGTACGTCTTTCGTTTCGGCAGCCTTAAAGCCCGAGGCGTCCACTTTAATCGTGTAGTCACCTACTCCGAGCAAGGGGACGAGGAAGTGTCCCGTATCATCACTCACGGCATCGCGGGAGGCATTCGTGGCTTGGGCAGTGACCGTAACCTTGGCACCGGCCACGACTGCGCCTGAGTTGTCGGAAACCGTGCCCGAAAAGCTCCCAGTCGCCTGACCATGCAGAGGCGGGCTGCACAGACCTAGCAGCGCACAGAGATACACTGCGAGACGCGTCTTCTGGCTCGACATTTGTTGAACCCCTTTCGGTGGTGGCAACGCGAAAAGAAAGATCCTCCGGCTTCCGATGAAGTGGGGAGGCTCGGGACTGCAGACAGCGCTTATAAATTGTCGCTTGCCGCTAAGTCAAGAATTTTCGTAGTGGAAACGGATTGGTCGCGGCCATTTATTAGCATCGCCTCATGCGGAAAATTCATGCAGTCCGAAGCGGACCGAGGCGATCGACTCAGGACCTTGCGGCCAGCTCGGCGTCAAAGCGCGCGCGGTCACAAAAAGATTTCTGCGTTCCGACGCCGGTTGTGGACAAGGCTGCGTATAGATTGGCGCGACGAACGGCTTCCTTCTCGGGAACGCCCTCGGCAAGAAATACGGCAAAACTTCCGATGAAGGCGTCGCCGGCGCCGCTGCTGTCGATACTGTTGACCGTAAACGGAGGCATTCGTTCGCTTCCATCAGAGCCAGCGACAACAGATCCATTCGCTCCCAACGTGATGATCACGCGCCGGATTCCGCTGTCTACTAGCCTCTCGGCACACTTTTTCGCGTCTTCGACGTTTTTCACCGCCTGCCCGGTGATGGTCTCAGCTTCGCTCTCGTTGGGAACGAAGTAGTCGAGATTCTTCAGAGCGGCCAAGTCGACCGGCTGCGCGGGCGCAGGATTGAGGATGCAGCGGATTCCATGCTTGCTTGCAAATCGTATCGTGTAATAAACAGTCTCCAGCGGAATCTCGAACTGCAGCACGATGCAGTCGGCGGCCTTCAACGTCTCAGCGGCGGCGTCAACGTCGGCGGGCCTGAGCGCATCGTTCGCTCCCTTCACGACCAGAATGCGGTTCTGTCCGTTGGGCTCCACGAAGATGGGGGCCACGCCGCTCGACAGTCCTTCGACTTGCTTCACATGCGTGGAATCAATTCCCTGCTTCCGGAAGTTTTCAATGGTCGCGGGACCGAACAGGTCGCTCCCGACCCGCGCAACCATAAAGACTTCCGCGCCACAGAGACGCGCCGCCACGGCTTGATTCGCGCCCTTGCCTCCGAAGCCGAGATCGAATCTCTGCCCGAAGATGGTTTCGCCCGGATTCGGAAACCGATTGGTGAAGGTCGTCAGGTCAATGTTGGCGCTGCCCACTACCGCGATTCGAGGCCGCTTTGCCATAACCGTGCCATTGTCTCCGGAAGCTTGCGGAACGCCGAGTTTATTCAGCACACACAAGTGTGTCAACGGTGGGGCGCGAACCGCGGAACTAGGGTAATGAGGCGACCGCTGTTTCTGCTATAGTTTCGTTCCTCGANNNAAGGCGATGATCGACAAGCACCTGAAGCTGATCGAGCAGGCCGCGCGCAAGAAGGCGCAGATACTCTGTCTGCAGGAGCTTTTCTACGGGCCATATTTTTGTGCGGAGCAAAACACGCGCTGGTACGAACTGACCGAACGTGTACCTGACGGGCCGACCACGCGTCTGATGCAGAAAGTTGCGGCGAAGCATCGTATGGTGATGGTGATTCCAGTCTACGAAGAGCAGATGCCAGGCGTTTATTTCAACACTGCGGCGGTGATCGACGCTGACGGGCGCTATCTGGGCAAGTACCGCAAGCATCACATTCCGCACTGCCATCCCGGATTCTGGGAAAAGTTTTATTTCACTCCTGGCGATCTCGGTTATCCAGTGTTTGAAACCAAGTACGCTCGCGTGGGCGTGTACATTTGCTACGATCGCCATTTTCCCGAGGGCGCGCGCATCCTCGGACTGAACGGCGCGGAGATCGTGTTCAATCCTTCCGCCACTGTGGCCGGGCTCTCGGAATATTTGTGGGAACTCGAACAGCCCGCTCATGCCGTGGCCAACGGCTACTTTGTGGGAGCGATCAATCGAGTGGGCACCGAGAAGCCGTGGAGCATCGGCGAATTCTACGGGAAAAGTTATTTCTGCAATCCGCGGGGCAAGATCATTGCGCAGGCCAGCCGCGATAAAGACGAAGTCGTGGTTGCGGATCTCGATCTCGACATGATCGCCGAAGTCCGAAAAGTCTGGCAGTTCTTCCGTGATCGCAGACCGGAAAGTTACGGTCCACTCACAACGCAGAGCGGAGCATCCGCCGCCGCTGACTGATCGCCAACCCTTCACGCTGATGACGACCACCTCGCAATTCCGCTCTCGCATTGAATCCAGCCCTCTCTACAACGAGGACCTCGCGCCGGTTAGCACCGAGCGCCGGCATTGGGGAACATACAACTTCGCTGCGCTGTGGATTTCGATGTCGGTGAACATTCTCACCTACATGCTAGCCGCAAGCTTGATTCAGGGAGGGATGAACTGGAAGCAGGCTGTCGGCACCATTTTTATTGGCAACGTGATTGTGTTGGCACCGATGCTGCTGAATTCGCATCCCGGCGCGAAATATGGAATTCCCTTCCCTGTTCTGGCTCGCGCGTCGTTCGGAGTGCTGGGCGCGAACATCGCTGCCGTGTTGCGCGCCCTGGTCGCCTGTGGATGGTTCGGCATTCAGGCGTGGATCGGCGGTGAAGCCATCAGTACATTGCTGGCAACGCTCACTCCCGGTTGGAAAAACTTTTCCTATGGGCCAGCCATCTGTTTCTTTCTGTTCTGGCTGATCAACCTCGCGGTCGTCCTCAAAGGAATCGAATACATTCGGATCCTGCAAGGAATCAGCGCGCCGATTTTGCTGGGCGTTGGATTGCTCCTGTTGGGGTGGGCCTATCATGCGGCAGGCGGCTTTGGGCCCATGTTCTCCGTGCCTTCGCGGTTTAACACGTTTCCTGAATTCCTGAAGTTCTTAATCCCCGCACTGAATGGGACCGTCGGTTTCTGGGCCACAGTTTCATTGAACATCCCGGACTTCACGCGGTTCGCGCGCAATCAGCGGGAGCAGGTGATTGGTCAGGCATTGGCCTTGCCTACGACGATGACGCTGTACGCCTTCGTCGGAATTGTTGTGACCTCCGCCACGGTGGTGATCTACGGAACTGCGATCTGGGATCCGGTGCAACTTCTTAGCCGCTTTCATTCGCCCGTGGCCGTCGTGATTTCGCTGATTGCGATTCTATTAGCGACACTTAACGTTAACATCGGCGCGAATGTGGTTTCGCCGGCGAACGACTTTTCCAACCTGTGGCCTCGCGGCATTAATTTCCGCACGGGCGGCGTCATCACTTGTTTCATGGGGATCGCGCTCATGCCGTGGAAGCTGCTCTCTAACTACAGGACATTTATTCTAGGCTGGCTGGGCGGGTATGCGGCCTTTCTCGGGCCCGTGGCAGGAATCATGATCTGCGATTATTTCGTCATCCGGCGGAGGGTGTTGCAGGTTGACGACCTGTATCTTCGGGGCGGGATCTACGAATATTCGCGGGGATTCAACTGGTGCGCAGTAATCGCGCTGGCGCTGGGAGCGGGCACGGCACTCGCCGGGCTTGCAATTCCGTCTGTGCGGGCGCTGTATGACTATTCGTGGTTCGCCGGCTTCGCAGTTTCCTTTGTGGCGTATTACGCGATGATGAAGTTTCAGCACCAGGGTGTAATTGCTCCCCAGGAAGCCGCGTAACGTCGACGCTTACGCCTTCCTGCCTTTCAGGAATTCAGGCAGCACCTCACGCTGGTAAAGGTCGAGCGTCTGTTCTTCATCCCCGCACATCAAATAGATGTTGAACTGGGTGACACCTACATCCGTGAGGTCGCGCAACTTTTTGCGGTGAGCCTCAATCGGACCCACCAGGCAGAAGCGGTCCACGACTTCATCCGAAACAAAATTCGCGTTGTCGCTATCCACCTCGCAGTGATGCTGATAATCGTATGCGCCGCGATCCTGCACAAACGAAGTCAGCGCGGGCGGCAGGTCTTCGGGCTTGTATTGCCGGATCAGATCCATCACATGGTTCGAGACCAAAGCTGGGAACCAACGCACTCGCTCGCGAGCGACGCTTAAATCATTTGAGACCCAAACAGGAGCTGCCGCCATCACTTCGATCCGACTCAGGTCCCGTCCCGCGGCACGAGCACCTTCTTTCACGAAGCCCATGCACCAGGCGATCAGAGCCGGATCGGCAAACTGCAGAATAATTCCGTCGGCGACTCGCCCGGCCATGTGCAGCACCTTGGGACCGTATCCGGCGATCCAAACTCGTGGAGAATCTTTCGCCCAACTGAGGCGCGTGGGTTGACCGTCGTGCTGCACTTCCTTGCCGGACGTAAGATCGCGGAACTCCGCCACCGCAGCTTCTAACTGCAACCAGCTTACGGGCTTCTTGCCCATCACACGTCGTGAACTGTCGCCGCGGCCGATGCCGAGTTCCATCCGTCCGCCGGAAATCAGGTTCAGGGTCGCGAACAAGCTCGCCGTCACGGTCAAGTCGCGAGTCGCGGGATTCGTCACGCACGTCCCCAACCGCATGTGCTGCGTGTTCGTCGCCATCAGGGTCAGCAGAGGATACGGTTCCTTCCACAAAACGTGAGAGTCGAAAACCCAGCCGTATTCAAAACCTGCGCCCTCCGCCTGCCGCGTCAGGCCGATGATGCGTTCGATCGAGATGTCAGGTTTCAGTGCGATGCCGAATTGCATGGCTGGTCCCTTTCGTTGGAGAGATGATGACGAACGGATGTGAACAACTAAAGTGCGGGAGTTTAGCATAGAATCCTTCTCTCATCTCGGCCCGGGACGCGGGGCCGCGCGACGGAGGACTCGATGGGTTTCGACACGATCATCAGAAACGGTTCCGTAGTGACGGCAACGGATATTTACAAGGCGGACATTGCCATTGCAAATGGCAAGATCACCGCCATCGGAACCGATCTTCCGGGGCAGAACGCTACTAAGATCTTGGACGCGTCGGGCAAACTTGTTCTCCCAGGCGGCATCGACGTGCATACTCACCTTGACATGCCCTTCGGCGGCACGACCAGCGCTGACGATTTTGAAACCGGCACGCGGGCCGCCGCTTTCGGCGGCACCACCACGCTGATCGATTTCGCGATTCAATACAAAGGCCAACCGTTGCGTCAGGCCTTCGACACATGGATGAGCAAAGCGTCGAGCAAAGCCACGTGCGATTACGGTTTCCATTGCATCGTGACCGACGTGTCGGGCGGGCAACTTTCGGAAATGAACGATCTGGTACACGAAGGCGTGACTAGTTTCAAGCTTTTCATGGCATATCCGGGCGTGTTCATGCTCGACGATGGCAGCATTTTAAAAGCTCTGCAGACTGCTTCGAAAAATGGCGGGCTGGTTTGCATGCACGCGGAAAACGGCAGCGCGATTGACGTGATCGTGCAGCAGGCCTTGGCGGAAGGAAAACGAGCGCCTAAGTATCATGCTCTCACTCGTCCCACAACCGCGGAGGCCGAGGCCGTAGGACGCGCCATCGCCTTGGCCGAGATGGCGGGCGCGCCGATTTACATTGTTCATTTGAGTTGCAATGAGGCGCTCGAAAAAGTTCGAGAGGCCCGCGATCGTGGACTTCCAGTCTACGCGGAGACCTGTCCTCAGTATTTGTACCTCTCGCTTGACAACATGGATGCGCCCGGTTTTGAAGGAGCGAAGTACGTTTTCACTCCGCCACTGCGTGAGAAGTGGCACCAGGAAAAACTGTGGAATGGCCTCAAGCAGGATCACTTGCAGGTTGTCTCTACCGATCATTGCCCGTTTTGTTTTAAAGAGCAAAAAGAATTGGGCCGTGACGATTTCACGAAAATTCCCAACGGCGGTCCGGGAGTGGAGCACCGCATGAGTTTGATCTACTCCGGAGGCGTGGCCAAAGGTCGCTTCAGCGCGAACCGCTTTGTGGAACTGGTTTCGACCGCTCCGGCCAAGCTGTTTGGCCTGTATCCGCGCAAGGGGACGATCTCGATTGGCAGCGATGCGGACCTGGTGATTTTTGATCCTGCTCGCAAGCACACGATCAGTGCCAAGACTCACCACATGCGCGTCGATTACTCGATGTTCGAGGGCGTTCAGGTCACGGGGATGCCCGACGTAGTTCTGTCGCGAGGCCGAGTTATTGTGGAAGGCGAGAAGTTCCTGGGACGTGCGGGACAGGGAGAATTCCTGCGACGCGCAACTTATGCGCAGGTAAAAGGCTAATACTTCTCTATCGCAGAGCCGCGTAGAGCGCTTCTTTCCAGCGCCTGTTATCGATGCTCCAGCACACGTTGGCCTTCCGTCCGTCGAGCACTGGAGCCCATACCGCCTGGTTGCGATCATCTCCGGCGACATTCAGACGATCCACTACCGTCATCCCGCGCGTCAGCTCGCTCTGAGTCTCGACATCGACATAGTGCTCGCTCCACTCAGTTCCAGCTGTTGGATCGAGCGCGAGGCACATCGCAACCGGGTCAGGGAGACAGATTCCATCCTCCCCGGTTTGAATCTTGTAAGCTTCACGCGCGTGACTGTTGCACTCGATGGCGAAGTGGGCGAGTGTGGTATTGAATCCCTCAACGTGAGCGATTTCGCGTTCGCGGAGCACGGCGTCGCCGCGGCAGAGTTGCCATCCAATCAGTTCCGCGGGAAGGTCACTGCGCATCACGATGCGCGCCGCCTCCGGATCGACCCAGATGTTGTACTCTGCTGCCGGCGTGACGTTGCCTTCGCAACACGGCGCTCCTCCCATTACCACGCAGCGACTGACTTTTGCGGCAATTTTGGGATTCTTCGAAAGCGCCATAGCGATGTTGGTCAGCGGACCCAACGTGACTAGAACGAGACCAGGATTCTCCTCGATCGTCTTGATGATGGCATCGACCGCGTGCAATCGTTCCGCAGAATGCCGCGTCGCGGGATAGTTGTGGTCTCCCAGCCCGTCGTGCCCATGAAACCAGGCCGCGTTCTGATACGTACGCAGCAGAGGCTTTTCCGCACCCGAGTAGACGGGCACATTCGCGCCGCAAAGCTCAACCGTGTAGAGAGCGTTGCGAGTCGCCTGTTGCACGTCCACGTTCCCGGCAACAACTGTAATCGCGGCCGCGCGAACATCTGGCGCACGCAACGCCATGATGAGCGCGACGGCATCATCGGAGGCTGTATCGGTATCAATGAGAAACGTGCGAGGCACCTGCGTTAGCATAGCAGGCCGTCGAGAATCTGCTCGCGCGGCGAGCTCTGACTTGTGACTCGCGACGAAGAAGAGTACAGTTACACACTTTCCAAGGGAGACTACGATGTTTACGCCCCCGAGTCTATCGATTGCGTTGTTGATGATGATCACCAGCGCCATCTGCTGGGGGTCGTGGGCCAACACTTACAAGGGCGTCAAGAATTATCGTTTCGAGCTTTTTTATTGGGACTACGCGATTGGCATCTTTCTGATTTCTCTGATTCTCGCCTTTACCATGGGGAGCAGCGGCCACAACTCCACCAGTTTCATTAATAACGTTCAATCGGCCGACAGTTCAAACATCATTTCTACTCTGGTGGGCGGGGCCATTTTCAATTTGGCGAACCTGTTGCTGGTAGCGGCAATTGATATGGCCGGACTCGCGGTTGCCTTCCCCGTGTCGATTGGAATCGCGCTGGTAGTCGGGGTCGTGTTGAGCTATGCGCTGCAGCCTAAGGGAAACGCAATGTTCCTGGCGATGGGCGTTGCGTGCGCGCTGGTGGCTGTGATCCTCGACGGCAAAGCTTATGGAAGCCTTGCCAGCGCCGGCCGCTCGGTGTCGCGCAAGAGCATGGTCACATGCGTGGTTTCGGGTGTGTTGATGGGGCTGTGGGCGCCGTTCGTTACTCGGTCAATGACGCATGGCAACACGCTCGGGCCTTATAGCGTTGCGGTTTTTCTCACGCTCGGCGCTCTGCTCTCGTGTTTCCTGTGGAATATTTATTTTATGAAGAGGCCGCTGGTCGGCGAACCGGTTAATTTCAGCGGCTTCTTCAGCGGGCCGCCCTCGGGGCATCTGCTCGGCTTAGCCGGCGGAGTGATCTGGGGCACGGGCATGGTTTTCAATCTGGTGGCGGCAAGCTTCACGGGAGTAGCGATTTCCTATGCCATCGGACAATCGGCGCCCATGGTTGCGGCACTCTGGGGAGTGCTGGCCTGGAAAGAATTTGCGGGCTCAGGAACTCGCGCCAAGTTTTATCTTGCGCTCATGTTTGTTTTCTATGGGTTGGCGATTCTGCTCGTCGCGCGCGCGAACGGCTGAGCGCGAACGGTAATTTATTTCCCAAATACAGTCTAAAGCAGCATGCCGGCAATTGAGGCCGACATCAGGTTGGCCATCGTCCCGGCAAGCATCGCGCGCACGCCAAGCCGCGCAAGTTCGCCTCTCTTGTTTGGCGCGAGCGCACCAATGCCGCCGATCTGGATTCCGATCGAACTGAGATTCGCGAAGCCGCACAGCGCAAAAGTTGCAATGGTGACCGAGCGCGGATCAAGCGAAGCTTTCTGTGCTCCCAGCATGGAGAATGCGACCAGTTCGTTTATCACCATGCGAGTGCCCAGCAGGTTGCCGACGATGCGACAGTCGTGCTTGGGAATGCCAATGACCCAGGCTATGGGCGCGAAGATGACTCCAAAGATTTGTTCCAGGCTCTCTGGAAACCAGGCTACGTGATTGTGGATGCCGCCGAAGATTCCATTGACGAGCGCAATCAGTGCGAGAAATGAAATCAGCATTGCGGCGATATTGAGCGCGAGATGCAAACCATCCGTCGTGCCGCGTGAAATTGCGCCGAGCAGGTTCTCTTCCTTCTCCGTTTTCTCTTCGTCCTCGCTCATGACGACTCGTCCGGCGGTTCGCGCTTGCTCAGTTTCCGGCACAAGCATCTTCGCCATCAGGAGCGTTCCTGGCGCTGTCATAATGACCGCGCTCAGCAGGTGTTTCGGGTCAATGCCGAACGCGATGTAGGCGGCCATAATTCCGCCGGAAACGTGCGCCATGCCGCTGGTCATCACGGTCATCAGTTCCGAGCGGGTCAAGTCCGGCAGAAATGGGCGGATCGTCAGCGGCGCTTCGGTTTGTCCCATAAAAATGCTGGCCGCGACATTTAACGATTCGGCGCCACTCGCCCCCATCACGCGCGTCATGACCCAGGCAAAAATTTTGATAATGATTTGCATTATCCCGAAGTGATAGAGCACAGCGAAGAAAGCGGCAATGAAGATGACTGTGGGCAACACTCCAAAGGCGAAGTATCCAAGTTGCGATCCCGGCTTGGCCAGGTCGCCAAAGACGAAGTGGGAGCCAGCGTAAGCGTAACCGAGCAGCTTGGTGACGCCGTCGCCCGCTTTTTGAAATACAATCCGCCCGGCGTCGATTCGCAACACGAAAATCGCGAACACGAACTGCAAGCCCAGACCCCACGCGACAGTTTTCAAACGAATGGCGCGACGATTCGTTGAAAAGATGTAAGCGAAACCGAGCATGGTCAACAGACCAAGAATTCCCGTGAATCGTCCCATTCAGTGTTTCTCCCCGGACGTTCCGATGACTCTATGGATGAGAGGCCTTTTCATCGACGGCGCTGCATCAGCTATTTTGCAGCTCGCTTCAATCAATTGCCTGGCCCGCACCGCTTGCGCGTCCGCATTGTAGTGAATCGTCGCGAGAGGTTCCCCGGCGGCAACGCGATCCCCAACTTTCTTGTGCAGCACAACTCCGACCGCAGGATCGACGGAATCTTCCTTGCGCTCGCGCCCGCCACCGAGAATCACGCAGGCCGTGCCAATCTGCTCACACTGCATGGATGCGAGATACCCGGACTTTGCACTTGGAACCGGCATGGTGTGCTGCGCTTGCGGCAGGCGTTTGGCATCGTCGATGACCCGCGCATCCCCGCCTTGTAGTTCCACCATCTGCCGGAATTTGTCCAATGCCTTGCCCGAAGAAATCAGTTTGGCGCTCTGTTGTTTCCCTTCCGCAACCGTGCTGGAAACACTTCCCAGATGCAACATCCATCCCGCCAATTCCAGGCAGACCTCCCGCAAATCTTCCGGGCCGCCGGCGCGCAAGACTTCTATGACCTCGATCACTTCCAGGGCGTTGCCGATCTTGTTTCCCAAAGGCTGATCCATATCCGTGATCAGCGCAACTACCTTTTTTCCCATCCGCTCTCCGGTTTCAACCATGAGTTCGGCGAGAAAGGCTGCATCCTTCTCGCTCTTCATGAAGGCACCAGATCCGGTCTTCACATCGAGCACCAGCGCGTCGATGCCTTCCGCCAGTTTCTTGCTCATAATCGACGCGCAAATTAAATATGGGCTTTCGACAGTGCCGGTTACGTCGCGCAGCGCGTACAGCTTGCGATCCGCCGGTACAATCTCTGCCGTCTGCCCAATCATGGCGCAGCCGCAGACTTCGAGCACGCGCCGAAATTCTGCCACGGGAAGATTTACCTTGAAGCCGGGAATGGCCTCCAGTTTGTCGAGCGTTCCGCCAGTGTGTCCCAGGCCGCGCCCGCTGATCATGGGAACCGCAATGCCCGCGGCCGCGGCCAGGGGAGCCAGCACCAGAGAAGTTTTGTCGCCGACGCCGCCCGTGGAGTGCTTATCGACTTTCTTGGCCGGCAACGAAGAAAGATCGAGCACTTCGCCCGAGTGCAGCATCGCGTCCGTGAGCGCTGCCGTCTCTGGGCGCGTCATACCCTTCAGCACCACCGCCATCAGCCATGCCGAGACTTGATAGTCGGGAATGTCCCCCTTGGTGTAGGCGTTCACCAGTCCTTCGATCTCCCCCCGCGATAGCTCAACGCCGTCCCGCTTTTTGCGGATTACATCAATCGCACGAAACGTTTGCGGCAGAGAGGTCTTCTGGATCACTGGAGGCGGAATCCTTCCGGAAGAAGTTCGGTGATGTGCGCCTGCTTCGGGCCGGCGGCGCCCTGAAAAAAAATGGTCGCGTCGGGGCCGAACTCATAAATCACCTGGCGGCAGGCCCCGCAAGGCGAACACGCGACACCATGATCGTTGGCAACGGCTACAGCTTGAATCTCAATCTTCGGACCCAATTGAGCGACTGCGGAGAAAATTGCGGTTCGTTCCGCGCAATTAGTCATGCCATAGGAAGCGTTCTCCACATTGCAACCAGAAAAGATTTTGCCGTTCGTCAGCAGGATCGCCGCACCCACATGAAACTTCGAGTAGGGAGCGTGCGCATTCTTCATCACTTTAACGGCCGCCTGCTCCAGCTTTTTCCGCAGGTTGGCAGACACTGTCTTCTTGCGCATAGAGGAAATGAAATGCACCGGGAAGTGCAGCGTGCGGTCGCCCGCTGCAATCGCCGAATCGTGCGTCATTGTAAACCCTCGCTGATAATTCCGATCTTTATCTTGCCGCCTATTCTTACCACCTGCCCAACAGAATACAACTCGAGACAATCGAATTCGCGCTGCAAGATAGCCTGCCGTACAATTGCATCTCACGGATTTCGGCCGTGTTCAGGGCTTACGGGCTTGTAATGTATAGAAACGATACAAGGTGAGTTGCAATGTCGGTCGATCATGAGTATTCCGAAATCGCACGCAAGTCGGCAGGGCAGGCCGCCTCGAACACGATTGCCACACTCGCCGGACGTTCGCTTCTCCCAAACATCGGCATCCCTCTCGATTTGAATTGGCTGCAGGGAGTTCGGATCAACACAAGCTCTGTGGAACGCCGCGCCCAGACGCAAGTGGCCCGCCGTACGGTAAAGAGAGAATGGCAGGCCGCGTGGCTTCTGCGCGCGATTTCCTGCATGGACCTGACCACGCTCTCCGGCGATGACACCGAGGAGCGCGTGCGGCGATTGTGCGCGAAGGCGCGACAGCCCATTCAGCACGATCTGGTACAGAAACTAGGGATCGAGGAACTCGGCGTCAAGGTGGGCGCCGTGTGCGTCTATCATACCTTCATTGAGACCGCGCTGAATGCCTTGGAGGGAAGCGGGATTCACGTTGCGGCAGTCTCCACAGGATTTCCCGCGGGTCTATCGCCGTTCGCCGAGCGTGCCGCGGAAATTCGCCGTTCGGTAGAAGCGGGGGCGCATGAAATCGATGTCGTGATCACGCGTGCCCATGTTTTCGGCGGACGCTGGCAGGCGCTCTACGATGAGGTCGCGGCTTTCAAGCAGGCCTGTGGTGCAGCGCATATGAAGGTTATCCTGGGCACGGGCGACCTGCTGACGTTTCGCAATGTGGCGCGCGCCAGCTTCGTCGCCATGATGGCAGGTGCCGACTTCATTAAGACTTCTACCGGTAAAGAGCCGACGAATGCAACGCTACCTGTGAGCCTGGTGATGGTTCGCGCCATCCGCGAATATGCTCAGCAAACTGGAATGGCGGTTGGATTCAAGCCCGCCGGGGGTATCCGCACCGCAAAGCAGTCGATCGACTGGCTGGCCATGATAAAAGAGGAACTCGGCCTGTCGTGGATGCGTGCAGAACTCTTCCGTTTCGGAGTGAGCGGTTTGCTGGGAGACATCGAGCGCCAATTGGAGCATCATGCAACCGGGCGCTACTCAGCCGAGTATCGCCATCCGATTGCATAGCGGGCAGCCGAACGTGATCGAATGAGAACAGTGAGCCGAGACCAATGAGCATTGCCGAAAAGTTTGTCACCATGGAGTACGGACCTGCCCCCGAAGATCCCAAAGAGGCGGTGGCATGGCTGGAGTGCCACGGGCGGCGCTTTGGACTGTTCATCGGCGGAGCGTGGCGGCCGCCAGCGGCCGGAGAATATTTCGATACGGTCGATCCCTCGAATGGCGAGAAGTTAGCTGCGGTCGGTCAGGGTAGCGGTGCGGACATCGAGGCTGCCATCCGCGCTGCGCGTGCCGCCTCTCCAAAATGGCGCGCTCTGACTGCGCATGCCCGCGCGCGTTATCTATACGCACTGGCGCGGCTCGTGCAAAAACACTCGCGGCTTCTCGCGGTTCTCGAAACCATGGACAACGGGAAGCCCATCCGGGAGAGCCGCGACATCGATATTCCGCTGGTCGCGCGGCATTTCTACTACCACGCGGGCTGGGCGCAATTGCTCGAACACGAGTTCCCCGGCTACGAACCTTGTGGCGTCGTGGGTCAGATCATTCCGTGGAATTTTCCCCTTCTCATGCTAGCGTGGAAGATCGCGCCGGCGCTGGCGACAGGAAACACGGTGGTTTTGAAGCCCGCCGAGTTTACTCCGCTCACAGCGCTCGCGTTCGCTGAACTATGCCAGGAAGCGGGATTGCCAGCCGGAGTCGTCAACATCGTGACTGGAGATGGCTCAACCGGCGAGGCGCTGGTGAAGCACCCCAACGTCGACAAGATTGCATTCACGGGATCGACGGAAGTCGGACGCGCGATTCGCAGCGCGACTGCCGCAAGCCACAAACGACTCTCACTCGAACTCGGGGGCAAGTCTCCGTTCATCATCTTCGAAGATGCTGACCTGGACAGCGCGGTTGAAGGACTGGTCGACGGAATCTGGTTCAATCAAGGGCAAGTGTGCTGCGCGGGGTCGCGCTTGCTGATGCAAGAAAGCATTGCGGAAACGTTAATGTCCAAGATTCGCGAACGCATGAGCAGCTTGCGCATCGGCCCGCCGCTCGACAAGGCGATTGACATCGGCGCGATCGTCGCGCGCGTGCAACTGGACCACATCGAGCGCATGGTGGCACAGGGCGTCGCGGAAGGGGCAACCTGCTGGCAACCGCAAGTTGTGCTGCCCTCACGAGGCTTCTATTTTCCGCCGACGCTTCTGAGCAATGTGCATCCCACGTCGATCGTCGCTCAGCAGGAAATCTTCGGTCCGGTTCTCGCGGCGATGACTTTCCGCACCCCGAAGGAAGCCGTTGAGTTGGCCAACAACACGGTCTACGGTTTGGCGTCGTGCGTGTGGAGCGAGAACATTAACCTAGCGTTGCATGTGGCAGCGCAACTCAAGGCCGGTGTCGTATGGGTAAATTGCACCAATCTGTTCGACGCGGCCTGCGGCTTTGGTGGATACCGCGAGAGCGGATATGGCCGAGAGGGCGGCAGAGAAGGCTTGCTCGAATACATGGAACCCGCGTGGTTCACGCACGCGCCAAAACTGCTGGCCTCTAATGCTCCTGCGGCTGCACAAGTAGAAGAAAGGCCCGACGCCAGTACGCCGGCCATCGACCGCACCGTCAAGCTCTATATCGGCGGGAAGCAGGCACGTCCCGACTCCGGCTACAGCATGGAAGTGCGCTCGCCCGATGGCCGCTTGCTGGGCGAAGCTCCTCTGGGCAATCGCAAAGATATTCGCAACGCTGTGGAAGCGGCTCGCAAGGCTGAAGCATGGGCAAAGGCTACGGCGCACAATCGTGCGCAGATTCTGTATTACTGCGCGGAGAACCTCGCCCAGCGCCGTAGTGAGATCGCAAATCGACTTGCGGCGGCCGTCGGAGAGAAGCAAGCCGAGGCTGAAGTCGAACTTGGAATCGAACGCATTTTTTCGTATGCAGCGTGGGCCGACAAGTTCGACGGCGCCGTCCACAATCCACCGTTCCGCAATATCGCAATTGCGATGAACGAGGCGATTGGAACTGTTGGAGTGATCTGCCCCACCGAGGCTCCCCTGCTGGGTTTCCTGTCACTCGTGCTGCCGCTGCTCGCCGCCGGCAACACGGTAACTGCCGTTCCGTCGGAGAGATATCCTCTTATCACTGGCGACCTCTACCAGCTTTTCGACACCAGTGATTTGCCCGGAGGAGCGCTGAATATCGTGACGGGCTACGCCTCGCAGCTCCTGAAAACACTTGCGGAACACGACGACCTCGACGGAATTTGGTGTTACGGAGACGAAGCTACCGCTGCGGCCGCGAAGGCGATGTCCACCGGAAACTTGAAGCAGGTCTGGACGAACGAGGGCCGCGCCATCGACTGGTTCAACCCGAAGCAGGCGGAAGGCCGCTGGTTCCTGGAGCACGCCACCCAGGTAAAAAATATCTGGGTTCCGTACGGCGAATAATCCGTGATCCGTGTTGGATCGCCGTTGCATTTGTCGCGGCCCGGCGCTAGCATAGCTGGGTCCGCTTCGCCCCTTCATTCTCGCTTGCACGTTTCTGTTTAACCAAGGAGGTCGTATGGGTATCGCAGTTTCCCCACAGATTCATCCGCAAGTCGCGGAGTTCATCGACAAACCACGAAAAATGTTGATCAACGGCAGGTGGTTGAATGCCGCCTCCGGAAAAAACTTTCCGACCTACAATCCCGCTACCGGTGAAGTGCTCGCTCAGGTCGCGGAAGGCGATCGCGAAGACATCAATCAAGCTGTGAAGGCTGCTCGCAAGGCCTTTGACAATGGCCCGTGGCGCCGGATGACCGCATCCGAGCGCGGCCGCCTGATCTGGAAACTCGCCGATCTGCTCGAACAGCATACCGAGGAGTTCGGCTACATCGAGAGCCTCGACAACGGCAAGCCCCTTACCATTGCCAAGGCCGCTGATGTCCCGCTCGCGGTGGATCTCTTCCGCTACATGGCGGGATGGGCGACCAAGATCGAAGGCAACACCATTCCCCTCTCGGTTCCATATACACCCGGCGCAAAGTATCTCGCCTATACGCTGCGAGAGCCGGTCGGAGTTGTCGGCCAAATTATTCCGTGGAACTTCCCGCTGCTCATGGCAGCGTGGAAACTTGGTCCCGCATTGGCTACGGGCTGCACGGTCGTGTTGAAGCCCGCCGAGCAGACTCCGCTTTCGGCGCTGCGTCTCGGCGATCTGATCATGGAAGCCGGCTTCCCCGAAGGCGTGGTCAACATTGTCCCCGGTTATGGCGAGACGGCAGGGGCGGCGCTGGCCGCTCATCCCGAGGTCGACAAGATCGCCTTCACCGGATCCACCGAAGTCGGCAAGCTGATCGTCCATGCGGCCACCGGCAACCTCAAGAAAGTATCTTTGGAGTTGGGCGGCAAGTCTCCGAACGTCGTCTTTAAAGACGCCGATTTGGAGACCGCCATCCCCGGCTCCGCCAGCGCCATCTTCTTCAACCACGGCC
>PLEA01000663.1 GCA_003136335.1 Acidobacteriaceae bacterium
AGTCTGCGCCGGGACCACCGTCACTTTGCAGCCTTCACCGCGCAGCTTGCGCAGAATGTTCTGCTTGATGCCGAAGTCATACGCGACTACGTGAAATCGCGGCGGCTCATCTTTCACTCCGACCACGGCAACCGGCTCGTGCGAGCGTTCGCCCACTTCCCACACGTACGGCCGCTTTGTGCTCACTTCCTTGGCCAGATCCATGCCGTCCATCTTAGGGATGGACCGCGCCTTCGCAATCAGCTTGTCGGCGTCGCTGCCAATGGTTGAGATCACCCCGCGCATCACACCGTGATCGCGGAGATGCCGCACCAGTGCCCGCGTGTCGATGTCGGAAAGCACGGGCACCTTGAACTGCTCCAGGTATTCTTCGGCCACCTGCTGCGAGCGCCAGTTCGAGCTCACACGCGAAAACTCGCGCACGATCAGTCCTTCGATCCACGGACGCGTGGCTTCGTTATCTTCCTGGTTGGTGCCGTAATTGCCGATTTCCGGGTTGGTCAGGACAACGATCTGACCGGAATAGGAGGGATCGGTGAAAATTTCCTGGTAGCCAGTGATGGAAGTATTAAAAACGACTTCGCCGTAGCATTCGCCTTTGGCGCCGTAGCCTTTGCCTCGGAAGACTCGCCCGTCTTCCAGCGCAAGGATAGCTTGCATTCTCGCTCCGGGGAGTGGATTTTCAGAATCTTATCAGGGAATGCCGCAGCGGCCAAGAGCGGAACCGCTTTCAATGAACTTTTATTTCGAAGCCGTCCGCAGACTTACGGAAGCTCGATGCCACCGCCAAGGAGCGTGGGCCCGAGGAACGTATGGGGCGAGTGAGCATCCGCACCTTTCACTGCCAGTTGAAGGGTATATGATCTTCGCCTGTTCATTCGCAGTTTCGTGCAAGAGAGGTTGTAAGAACCAGCGTAGTCGGCGGAGTAAGTGCGAATCCACGCTCTACTTGCGGGGGTGACCCCACGCCGTACAAACAACATTTCCTTGATCATCACTTAGCAGCACATCGATCTGAGTTGTAAAGAGTTGTAAGGCTGCCAAGTTCCTTGGCATTCCGGCCGGTCTTTCCAACAACGTCGAACCGCAGCGACATCTTCTCAGACGGAACGCCCCAGAAAGCTGAGCGATGCTCGCCACTTTCGGACAGCGGAACTTGGTTGAGCTCTATGCGATAGCGGGGATAGCTGAATACACCGGAGTCGCGAGTCTCGCCCCTCCGCGGAACGCTCGCGAATAATAGGACAAAGCGTACCAGCAAGCGATTAGTCCGAGAGCAAGTTGCTACGACTACGAATCGAAAGGTCATTCTTCGATTCTCACGATCGCCAATTTTCGCCACTCACCGCACCCGTCCCAGCTTATCCATCGGCCAATAGCCAAACACGGCCTTGCCGTAAATGAAGCTCTGGTTGACCGGGCCGAAATCGCGGCTGTCGTTCGACATGGAGCGATGGTCGCCAAGCACGAAGAAGGAATGCTCCGGCACCGAGGTTTCCGGGTACGAGCGGGAATCGGAATAGGCCGGGGGAACGTAGTCCTCATCGAGCGCCTGATCGTTCACATACACCTGGCCGCCGTCGATGCGGATGCGGTCGCCCGCCATTCCGATCACGCGTTTGATGTAGCTCTTAGAGGGGTCGCGCGGATACCGGAAAACCACAATATCCCCGCGTTCAATCGGTTCCAGCCGATACACAAACTTATTCACGAAGATCCGTTCCTGATCTTCGAGCGAGGGCATCATGCTCGTTCCCTCAACCTTCACCGGCTGGTAGAGGAAGATGATAATGAACGCCGAGATCGCCAGGGAAATGATCAGATCGCGGACCCATACGCCAATTCCGGTTCCCAGGCGAACGGGAACCATCGATCCCGGCTCAGCGGCCGCGATTGCACAACGCGTGGGGGCCTCTGTCCCGCCAACTGAATTTGGATCTGAAAATGTCCCTGACATGCGTTCCTATTGTATACAGAACCCGTCATGCCAGCAGTGGGTTGCACGGAGCCCCAGCTTTAATAAGGCCTTGGTGTTTTCAGGTGCTTCCAGCCTTCGTCGACGACGGGTTACAATAAAAACAAGCGAGGACATTTCATGACACGTCGTTTACGCCAGAATAAGATTATGTACCGCAGCTTGACACTAGCCTTCCTCTTTCTGGTAACTACTCTGAGTATGTCGGCCGAATGGGCCTCGCTGCCGGAAGAAGGAGGAATTCCGGCTTACAACGCTGGACCTCCGCCCAAAGGGACGAAGCTGCCTCCCTTCCTGACCAAGGCCGATCTTTGGGGAGCGGACGCGCAGAATGCGTACCAGACTCATGCCTACGAACTGGCGGCGAAGATTCCGACCGTGCTCCACCAGCAACCTTGCTACTGCTATTGCGACCGCATGGGCCACAACAGCCTGCACAGCTGCTTTGAGAACACGCACGGAGCGCAGTGCTCAACCTGCCTGAAGGAACTTTACTACTCCTACCAGCAGCACAAGAAAGGCAAGACCGCCGCGCAGATCCGCGCCGGAATCATTAAGGGAGAGTGGAAGCAGATCGATCTGCTGTCGGCCTCGACGATGAACTAAGTACCGGAGTTGCGAGTCCGTGTTCCGAGAAGAAAGGGGAGTAGTTTCTCTCGGTACTCCCTTGCAAACTGGACCGCAACCCACTCTTTGAGTGATACTTTACTGCTCAGCTAGAATGCACGATTCCAAGGAGTTCCCCATTACCAAGAGCACAGGAAGAGTTTTGCACATGGCTCAGAAACCCAGCGCGAAAAAGACCGTAGCGGAAGATCCGCGTTACACGCAGGCGCTGCAAAGCTACGAAGCGGGACTGCGCGCCATGCAAGAGCATAAATTCGACAAGGCGAAGCCTCATTTTCAAAAGGTGCTCGCCGGTCCTAGCAAAGAGCTGACCGACCGCGCCCACGTTCATCTCAGTATTTGTAACCAGCATTTGGAACGCTCCGCGACCACACAGTTCAAGACTGCCGAGGAGCACTTCGACTACGCCGTCTCGCTGATGAACATTGGCGACTACGTGACCGCCCGCGAGCACCTCGAAAAGCTGCTCAAACAAAATGCCAAGACCGACTATGTGGTATACGGCCTGGCTGCGCTCGACTGTCTGACGGGGCACGTAGAGGATTCTCTGAAACGCCTGGACGAGGCCCTTCGCTTGAATGCGCAACTGCGTTTCCAGGCGCGCAACGATTCCGACTTCCAGAATCTGGCGGAGGATCCGCGCTTCACGGAATTGCTCTATCCGGATCCCGGTGCCGAACTCGGTTCCTCGGACGTCGACCTCGGCGAAGAAGAGCCTGCTTAGCCCGCAGGACACCCTTGATGGAAACCCAAACCGCCGAGTCTCGGGCCCTGGAGAAAACCTCACGCGAGCGCGGACTGCGTGTCGTCGCCATCGGCGGCGGCACCGGACTTTCCACTCTGCTTAAGGGGCTCAAGCGTTTCGTGTTCTGGCCGTCAGAGATTCCGGCAGAACCGCATTCGCCTTCCATCAGCGATCTGAGCGCGGTCGTCACCGTCAGCGACGACGGCGGCTCCAGTGGACGCCTGCGCAAAGAACTCAATATGCTCCCGCCGGGCGACATTCGTAACTGCATCGTGGCCCTCAGCGAAGACGAGGCCCTGCTCTCCAAGCTTTTCCGTCACCGCTTCGACAAAGGTTCCGGACTCGAAGGCCACAGCTTTGGCAATTTGTTTCTCGCGGCGCTCACCTCCCTGACTTCAGATTTTTCAGAGGCGGTGCGACTCTCTTCCGAGATTCTTCTCACCCGCGGCCATATCTATCCCGCGACGACATCCAGCATCGAACTCGAAGCCCTCATGGAAGACGGCACACGCGTTCGAGGCGAGACCAAGATCACCGCCAGCAAAGGACGCATCCGGGAACTGTTTCTCGTCCCACCGGACGTGGGACCCATGCCCCAGACGCTCGAGGCAATCGCCAATGCCGACATGATCACAATCGGTCCTGGATCGCTCTTTACTAGCCTGATCCCGAACCTGCTGGTGCGTGGCATTGCGCAGGCGATTCTCGAATCGCCCGCCACCAAGGTCTACATCTGCAACCTGATGACCCAGGCCAACGAGAGCCTCGGATTGACCGCTGCCGACCACATCGGCGCGCTGAATAGCCACGCGCAAAAACAGATTTTCGATTTCGCTCTCATCAATCGCACCCCCGCTTCCGATGAACTTCAAGCCAAGTATGCCAGCCAGGGGGCCTGCCAGATCGTGAACGATCTGGAGGCCATTGAAGCTCTTGGCGTAATCCCGGTCCTCGGCGACTATCTCGAAGAAGCCGGGGTCGCGCGCCACAACACCGCTCGCGTGGCTCGTGACCTGATGCACCTTGTGGCGCAAAAACCGCGATAAACCCGCGCAACGTAGACGTGCGTGGACCGGCTTGATGCCTGTCATTCCGGGCGAAGCGAGGAATCTGCTTTTTCGCTGGAACTGCACGGCCGCCGTTTGTCGCCGCGCAACCGCTTCCTGTATCGTGATCCTTCCGCTTCGAGGTTCTGCCATCTTCGATGCAAATCGTCATGCGCTCTTTCCTGTTCATCATCACGGCTCTGCTGATCACATCGCCCCTGTGCTTTGCCCAGACGGGTCCGGAGCAAGGTGGCCACGAGGTCCAGATCTGGGCGGGCGGCGGCCACTCCGTCAGCGGGGGAAGAGGCGACACAGGCGCCTTCAATGCGGGCCTGCGCTACGGATGGATTCTCACCAGCCCCCACTTACCCGGCTTTCTCCGCGGACGGTTTGAATATGCGGTTGACGCGGTCCCGGTCTTCTTCGTCTCCCAACCGGCCAACACAGCGTACGGCGTGGGCTTCGACCCGCTCGGCCTCAAGTGGAACTTCGAACGCCACGGCCGCTTCTCACCCTACCTCGAACTCTGCGGCGGCACGCTCTTCACCAACCACAACGTACCCACCGGCACCAATACCGTGAACTTCACCGACCAGGCCGCCTTCGGCGTGCACATCCTCGGCGCGAAGCACAGCGTCAGTCTCGAACTGCGTTACATGCACATCTCGAATGCTGGATTGGCTACGCCGAACCCAGGGGTCAATACAGTGCAAATACGGTTGGGCGCAGGAAAGTTCTTCAGTGGACATGATCGCTAGTGCGCGACAGCCGGATGATAGATAAATCCTATCCAACAACTTAATTTCACCCCCATTGAAACTTGACTCATATCCATGAGTCAAATACACTCATGACATGGCTAAGCGATTGCAAGTGATTCTGCAGGATCCGGAATACCGGGAGATTCAGCGCGCGGCGCGCTCACGCCAGATGTCGATTGCGGAGTGGGTGCGCCAAGCGCTGGCACTCGCCCGCCGCCGTGAACCGCTAGGCGACGTGGATAAAAAGCTTAAGGCCATCCGCGCCGCTGCGCGGCATGAGTCGCCGACCTCCGATATTGATACCATGCTGGCGGAAATTGAGCGGGGATACGCCGGCGGTCAGCGTCCGTGATTCTGATCGACTCCAATATCCCGATGTATCTGGTGGGCACACCGAGTCCCCAAAAGACCGATGCGCAACGGTTACTGGAAAGGCTAGTCAGCGAGCGCCAGCGCCTGGTTACCGACGCGGAAGTGCTGCAGGAAATTCTGCACCGCTACGTCGCCATCAATCGCCGCCACGACATCCAGCCCGCCTTCGACGTGCTTCTGAATGTGGTGGATGAAGTCCTTCCGGTTAACCGGGACGTGGTCGAGCGCGCCAAACAAATCGTCCTCGCCTACCAACGCCTATCCGCGCGCGATGCCGTGCATCTCGCCGTAATGGAACAACACGGCATCGATCGAATCTTGACCTACGATTCTGGTTTCGATGGGGTTCCGGGGATTACACGCCTGTCGTAGCTCGGCCGCTGTCGCAATTCGCACGCAATCTCAGTTGCGGCGCTTGCGTGCTCCCAGCTATTCTTCTCCCTATATGTCCACGCTCGTAGAATGTGTTCCTAATTTTTCCGAAGGCCGGGACAAATCGAAGGTTGACGCCATCATCGACGCCATGAAGATGCCCGGCGTCTACCTGCTGGACCGTGAAATGGACTCCGACCACAATCGGTGCGTCATCACCCTGGCGGGCGAGCGCGAGGCGATTCAGGAAGCCGCCATTCGCGGCGTGGGCAAGGCCTCTGAACTCATCGACCTCAACCAGCATAGCGGCGCGCATCCGCGCATGGGAGCGACGGACGTAGTTCCCTTCATCCCCATCGACGGCGTCACTATTGAAGACTGTGTGGCCATGGCCTGTCACGTCGGTGAACAGATCTGGAAGCGCTACCAGATTCCAGTTTATCTCTACGAGTCCGCGGCGAGAATTCCCGAACGCCAGGGCCTGGAAAATATTCGGCGCGGCCAGTTTGAAGGCATTCGCGCCGAGATCGCCACCAATCCGGCGCGCTGTCCAGACTTCGGCGAACCCTGCGTGCATCCGACGGCCGGCGCGACGGTGGTGGGCGCGCGCAAATTTCTGATCGCGTATAACGTGTTCCTCAACACGCCCGATGTTGACATCGCGAAGAAGATCGCGAAAGCCGTGCGCTTCTCAAGCGGCGGAATGCGCTTCGTGAAAGGCGCTGGTTTTCTGGTGCGCGGTCTAGCCCAAGTCTCGATGAACCTTACCGACTTCGAGCAAACGCCCGTCCACCGCGTCTTTGAGATGGTAAAACGCGAAGCGGCCCGCTATGGCGTCGCGCCGGTGTCGAGTGAGATTGTCGGACTGATCCCCAAATTAGCTTTGGAGCAAGCCGCCGAGTGGTTTCTGCAGGTGGAGAA
>PLEA01000452.1 GCA_003136335.1 Acidobacteriaceae bacterium
AGCGGCGGCCCCACCTGCCTGACCCGCCCGCTTCTGCGACGATAACTCGTGGGGTGACGGGCGTGTGGGGACGGGCGACTCGCCCGCTCCCAGACAATCCTACAACCAGCCCTCCGAAGCCGACCGCTACCAGATGATCCGCACCTACTTCCAAATGCTGATCGAGGAGGAACTCCCCGATGCGGTCGGCAAGATGAAGCAGTTCGCAAGCTGGTTCACCCACGGCGTCCCTGGCGGCGCAGCCCTGCGCAAAGCCATCTACGAATCCAAGAACGCGGTGGAAATTCTGTTCCGAGTCGAGGAATTCTTCGAACTAAGGTTATGTGGCGCGGGCGCCCTCGCCCGCGAGGTATAGAGGCAGGCATGGTGCCGGATATTTTGAGCAAGCTGGACACCGAGCTCCAGCAGGAAATAACGTCAGAGCGGCAGATCGTTTACATTCTCGTAGAAACGAGAAAGCTTCTTGAGGATCTGCCCGAGACGGATGGCTTCGAGACCTTGGATTTTTACTGCAATTGGGCAGTACACAGGCAGATGGACCGAGCATCGGCGAAGGCTCTCGTTCGCTGAGTCGATCAACACTTCGCGAAACTCCTTGGGTCTGGGCTCAACGAGCGGGAAAACAGTTGGCTAAGACGAAGTGCTCAGCCTCGATTCCTTCCGCACCCAATTTCTGAGATTTCTGGAGGCACATTCGTTGCCGAAAGAAGTCTGTTGTGATCGCTGCTGGCCAACTTTCCTGCGGTACTACTCCCTTGTGATTCAGGACTGCCCATTGCTATGTGTATGCGAAGACGAGTCGCTTACGCATATAGACAGGTTAGTTTTCACCAGCCTTCCCGCGCCTGAGGAGACACCAGGAGGAGGTGCGCCCGTCTCAATGCGATGGAACCTTTTCTTCAAGGGCAGGCAATTTTTGACCGCCCGACGATGGGTCCTAACGGTGTCCCCGGGGGTCAAAGAAGGGCTGCAACCACCGAAGCCGGAATCCAAGGATTCAGGCAAGCAGCGGTAGAAGAAAACTACACTCCCCGCGCCACCATCTTCCCACCCTCATCCCTCTCCACATAAGCCCACGGCGTCTTCGCATCATGGGTGAAAACCGTCAGCCACTTCTCCGGGAGCGCTTGCGCGTAATACTGCTTCTTGCTCTCAATCGTCTGCAGCGGAAACAAATCGAAGCTCATGCCCCAGGTGAGGTCAATGTGCGCCGTCGTAGGAATCAGGTCGGAGATATAGCAGGCCTTCACGCCCTCAGGGGCTGGAGCCCCGCTCTCTTGTTTGGCGTCTGACGGCGCGGCTTGAAGCCGCGCCCTTTCAAAGCCCGGACGTCCATTGACGATCACAGCCTGCATGTGCGCCGTGTGCCCGGGAAAAGTCTTCACCGAAATGCCAGGCACAATCTCTTCGCCACCCTTGAGCAGCGTCATCTGCCCGCTCTCGACCAGCGGATCGTAGTTCTCCGGGATGAAACTGATGGCGTCGCGTTCGCTGGGATGGCGCGCATATTGCCATTCGCCCTCCGGGGCGTAGTATTTCGCGCGCGGAAATGTCGAGACAATTTTGCCATTCTTGTCTCGCACCGTATTCCATCCGCAATGATCAAAATGCAGATGCGAGTTGATCACGATGTCGACATCTTCTGGCGCGACGCCGGCCGCCGCAAGATCGTCGAGCAACTGCGCCGGTTGGCCGTAAAACTTGACCATGCGCTCGGAAAGTTTGTTGCCCATTCCGGTCTCGACCAGTACGGTCCGTTTGCCGGTTCGAATGAGCAGCGAGTTGAGTCCGGCAGTGACGTAATTCTTGTCGTCGGCTGCAACCTTGCGCGACCACATCACCTTGGGTACGACGCCAAAAAACGCCCCACCATCCAGCGGATAAGTGCCGTCAGAAAAAGCGCTGAGTTCAAAGTCGCCAAGCGTGAGCTGGTACATAGAGCTAGTGTGCCACACCGCAAATGAGCCTTTTCACCACAGAGTCACAGAGAGGAACAAATCAAGAAGTTGATCTTCTCTGTGTCTCTGTGACTCTGTGGTGATAGGTGTTACCGGAAAAGTAACCCTAAAACCCTCTGCCTGTACCGCTGATTGTGTGACATCCAACCTTGCCTGAGCACGCGGACTAAGGCAAGCTAGCTTCGGCGTAGCCGTAGTTGAGCTCAAAGCGGGTGCACCAAGTACTTTTTTTCAGTATTTTGACCCCTTTGGGATCAGGATTTTGCAGACACATTTTGTAAACTCCGTGCCGGTCGCGGCTTTCAACGGGGCAGGGAGGGGTAGGGATAACGAACCGGTAAACTTTCCCTTTTTTTGCCTCTCATTTCGAATCGCCTTCGAAAATTTCCTCACCGCCCGCGCTTGGACCTTTCCGCATCCCTCCAGCATCAAATGTTTATCAGTTCACAAGATTATTCACTTGACAAAAGCTAGGCCATGAGCGCACACTGTTTCTCATGGAAGCTAAGTGCTACTTCGGCCTTGGTTTAGCGGCACATCGGGAAGCGTGCAGTTGCTTCCGTAAGTCTCGCTTAATGCTTGCCAGCAATTTCCTAGTGGGCACCCGTTTCAACTCTTCCCGTTTCTCTTTCGCGTCCATGAGGCCTTTATGACTTTAGTTGACGTTATAAACCTGTTTGACACCGACGAACGATGCCGCGAATTGCTTGTCCGTTTGCGCTGGCCCAATGGCGTCGAATGCACGCGCTGCAAAATGCCAGCCGTAGAACTCGCCACAGCCAAGCAACTGTTCTACTGCAAGGATTGCGACTATCAATTCACCGTTACCGCGGGCACGATCTTCAACGATTCCCATTTGCCGCTTCAGAAATGGTTCCTCGCAACGCTTCTGCTGTGTGAGGCCAAGAAGGGCATGAGCGCCCTGCAACTCAAGCGCACGATCTGGGGCCAGCACAAAGGTTCCTACAAGACCGCTTGGTATCTCTGCCATCGCATCCGTGCGGCCATGAAGGAAGTAGATCAGCCAATGCTTGATGGCACTATCGAAATGGACGAAACCTACGTAGGCGGAAAGAATCGCGGCGCTGGCCGTGGCGCAAGGCTCGCCAACAAAGAAGTGGTCATTGGCATTCGCCAGCGTAACGGCGCATTGCGGTTCTTCCATGCCGAGGATGCCAAGAGCGGAACACTCGCGAAGTACATCCAAGAAAACGTGAGTACTGACGTTGACGTGCTCATCACAGACAGCTTTCCAGCCTACAAGAATGCCGTAGGGGATACCGAACACAAAACGGTCAACCATCTGGCGAAAGAGTACGTGCGCTACGAGGACGGCGCGTGCATCACGACGAACACCATTGAATCCGCTTTCTCTCTTTTGAAGCGTGGGATCATGGGAAGCTGGCACAAGATCAGCGCCAAGCATCTCCCGGCCTACTTGAACGAGATGACGTTCCGCTTCAATCGTCGAAAGAACGCGAATTTGTTTTTGGATACCCTGCGTCATATGGTTACCGCCCCGGTGCTCACGTTCGAAAGACTGACCGCCTAAAAAACTAGGCTCCAACTAGGGCGCTAATGATTTTGTCCGCTATTGTCTCTATAGTAAAAACGCGATCGTCTACATCGGCGATAAACCAGTTCAATCCATCCTCGCCTAGTTTTACCCAAAACCTCTCAGACCAGTTGTGCCCGTTAACTAATACCCCGCTAAATTCCATTGCGTAGGTGATCTGGCTGTAGGTGCCTTTAATCGAGGCCGATGTTCCGATGCGGGTGACGACGATGTTGTTTGCTTTGGTGTCACAAGCAAGAGTGACCCCGATAGCTTCCTGTGTCAGTTCTTTACACATCTGTCCTAGGCGCTTTCCAAGTTCATACCATTCAGTCGCGAGTCCATCGTCGCGCGTAGCTTTGTCCTGCAGGCTTTTCCGATCGGAGACTGTTTTTTGTTTGTTCTTATCGGCGATACGTTGCGCCATGTTTTTAGACCAGTCAGACATACCAGTGCTCCTTTGAGTTGTGTCTACGCTAAGGCTCATATTGAATCGAAATTTCACGCATCTTCATTTTACTGGCCTTGTTCCTATAGCGTTAGCTCCCCGGCGCGAGCGAAGGGAAGATTATCCCCTCCGCCTCCTTTGCCAACGCAATATATATTTTGGAGAAGTCTTTAACAAACCTGCGTTGTTCGACTTTGGGTTTTTGGCTAAATACCCCCAAATAAAGCTGGCGAAAAATATCATCAACTTGTCCCCCCATTGCTTCGGCCTCCGCCATCTCTTGTCGCGGCACTACGGAAATTGATCCGTCACTCGACATGACCATCGTGTCCGTCTCGCTGCCCTTGATGTAGACAAGATCACGTTTGGCACGGTACATCAGGTACGCAACTTGCAGAAGTGCGGTCCCGACTGGAACTGCCCCGATAATTACGGAAGCGAGCAAAGGATCGACTACGCGCGCCCCGGCTCCTATAGCGACAGGCTGCCCCAGATCCTTTTTCAAAACGGTGTTTGGTGCTTCGCAAAAATACAGACGCCGATATTGCCGCCCTGTCGAGGCAGCAAGTACAAAACTTAGCTGGGGCGGATTGCCTTGAGCATATCCAGAATGCCAGTCTTTCATTACCTTTTTAATCGTAGGTTCTATCTTCCAAATATCCGCATCCCCAGACAGTGCATTCAGAATTTCCCCTGCCAACATATCTCCAGCGTTGCCATCATCGCCCGCATTTGCGATCACAAAACTGCTGTGGCCATACTCAACGCCACTC
>PLEA01000470.1 GCA_003136335.1 Acidobacteriaceae bacterium
GGGAAAGGTCATTCGTGCTAACGTGTATCTTTCCCCCAAGATAAAATGCCATTCTCCAGCCAATTTGCCAATGCCCACCTGCACTTGTTTCCCACCGCGCACACACACTGCAGTTACTCTCGCTAGCCGCCGTAGCGGAGCGAAGCCCTACACAGCGCAGCGCAGCGGAGGCGGCGCCCCATCCAACTTCGACCCTACTGAAGCGGGGCGCTCTTTCATAATGCATTAACACTCTGGTCCATGCCAGCGCAACGATTGTGCGAAAAACCACGCTCCCGGTTCGCCGTCGGGTAGACTAGACGGGGACAACCGAAACGCGCCAAACGCGCCAAACGCATTCAGCAGTTGCACCCCGAAGGTGCGCACCACGGCACCATCGAAGTGATGCTCGTCGCCTAGATCGCGAGGAGAAGCCGCTGAACTTCGTCGTAACCAAGGGCGAAATATCACTGCAACCCAAAGAATACGCCGGCGCACAACGGCGAGGCCTGCAGATCCACAAGGAGATCGACCTGCCCAGGCAATACGTATTCCTGCGCACTGGCATCTGCGACCTGAGGTCGAACACCGCTAGGCACGCTAGGAGTTCCGTTGACTGCTGTCACCGTGCCCGCTAGTAAATAGGCCTGATCCCAAGGATGGGAACGAAACATGGCAAAGATTCGGCAGTTCACGATCACAAAATGCGCTCTAGTTTTTGTCCTTGCAGCCTGCAGTATTTTCGCCGCGCATGGCGTCTCCGCCCAAACCGACTACCAGCCTGCCCCGGAGAACCTGCAAGCCCGCCGCGAATTCCAGGATGCCAAATTCGGCTTGTTCATCCACTGGGGCGTCTACAGCGTTCTCGGCGACGGCGAATGGGTCTTCCACGAGCGCAAGCTCAAGGTCGACGAATACAATCGCCTGCCTGCGTTTTTCGATCCGGAGAAATTCGATGCCCAGGCGTGGGTCGCCCTGGCCAAAGCGGCCGGCATGAAGTACATCACCATCACGTCGCGCCATCACGACGGCTTCGCGATGTTCGACTCGAAAGTCTCCGACTGGAACATCGTGCAGCGGACGCCTTATAAGAAGGATCCGCTGAAAATGCTCGCCGACGAGTGCCACGGCCAGGGAATCAAACTCTTCTTCTACTATTCGCAGCTGGACTGGCACAATCCCGACTACTACCCACGCGGCACCACCACCTGGAACAATGGCCGCCCCGACCACGGCGACTGGAATGCCTACCTCGACACCTACATGGATGGCCAGTTGCGCGAGCTGCTCACCAACTACGGTCCCATCGGCGGCATCTGGTTCGACGGCATGTGGGACAAGCCCGACGCCGACTGGCATCTCCCCAAAACCTACGCGCTCATTCATCAGTTGCAGCCCGCCGCTCTCATTATTCCCAATCATCATCAAACACCACGGCCGGGCGAAGACGTGCAGACCTTTGAGCGCGATCTCCCCGGTCAAAACACCGCCGGCTTCAACACCAACTACGTAAGCAATCAACTCCCCCTGGAAAGCTCTGACACGCTCAACGGCTCCTGGGGATTCAACATCGGCGATAGCAACTACAAGAGTGCCGCCGACCTGGAACGCAGGCTGGTGCGCGCCGCCGGCAACAATTCCAACCTTCTGCTGAACATTGGCCCCATGCCGAACGGAATGATTCAGGAGGAATTTGTCAGTCGCCTGCACGCCGTCGGTGAATGGCTTTCAAAATACGGGGATTCGATTTATGGCACGCGCGGCGGACCGATCGCGCCCGGGGACTGGGGAGTTACGACGCAGAAGGATAATAAGATATACGTGCACGTGCTGAACTGGACCGCTCCCCTGCTCGCGCTCCCGCCGTTCGCGACCAAAGTAGCCGCCGCGCATTCCCTATTCGACGGATCGCCCGTGGAGTTTACCCAAGATACGGACGGGGTTATTTTGAAAATCCCGCTATCCAGAAACGACGAGACCGATCGCGTCATCGTCCTGTCCATGACCGGAAAATAACCCAAAAATGCGCTGCTTTTAGGAAGTCGCGGGCCCACGCGCCTGATCCCCGACGATCGCCCACAAGCCTCCCCATAAACCGAGCGCAATCAACAGGCTGGACCACTCGTTGGGATTTCGCGGAGCCCCTGGAATGCCATCAAGTCCAAGCACTCTCGGGAGATGAAGCGTGACCACCCAAATTCCGAACATCAGGCCGGTACCGGCCGCGCCCCAGCGTTGCAGGAAATTGAGGCCGATGCTCAATCCGCCGGCGATGAATATGACCCCGAAGAACGCGACCCAGGACACATGCCACGGAATCCAGCCCGGTATCAGCGTCGCGATGAACGCAAGAGCAAGGAAATGGTCCACCCCAAACACAATGAGCGACACTCCGAGCACATAGCGACTCAGCCCTGCAAGGAGGTTCGCTGTCGCGTCCCGGCCCGGCAAAAGCCAAGCCAGACTCGCCAGAGCGAGAGGCTCAAATGCGGTCGTGCGCAACGAGATACTGCCGAGATTCGCCACATTCTTCGGTACGTCGAGAACGAGTGCGCACACAAACAGAAGACCGCCCAACGTCACGGCGGACAATCGCAGCGTTCGCCTGAACAAAAGGCCAGCGCCGCACGCGACCCAGATTATGCCGAACACGTAAGCCACCCATGGAATCGCAGGCAGCCAAGGAAGGACCGGAATGACTTCGTACTGAGGCCCGAGCGAGTGAGCGACATCCCGCGCGCACGCCACTGTCTCAATGCCCAACCCAGCGATTGCGAGCGCGTACAGCGCACGTCCCAGGCCGGCCAACGCAGCGGTAGCCCATTCGAATCGCGTTCGCTTCGTCGGGATTGCTTCGTACATAACCGGGTCCTCACAGGGCCATGACACGGCATGGCTCCGGCGAGTTGCGATTTACACTTCAACCCACCGCCGCTCTCGCGCGCTCTTAGCGATCGCTTCGCACAGCACGAGTTCGTCATGTCCAGTCTGAAATGTCGGAAACCCCGCCTGAGAATCTCCGCCCTTCTCAATGTGCGTATAGAAATCCTTAAACAGTTGCATAAACGTGTCGGGATAGCCTTCGGTGTGTCCACCGGGATAAGCAGAATACGACCGGGCTGCCGGAGTCATCAGCGAAGGATCTTTCAAAAGCTCCTGGTTCGCCTGGCTGCGGTGTCCGATCCAAAGCACGTTGGGAGATTCGGAGTTCCAGGCCAGCGATCCCTCCGAACCATTGATTTCGAAAGACAGAGACGCTTTGCGTCCTGCGCTGACCTGCGAAACGGTCATGACGCCGCGCAGATTCGCCTCGAAACGCAGCAGTACCGAAGCATAGTCGTCGGTTGAGATTTTGACTGCGTCGCTCGCGGCGGCGGCCGCAGCCTGAAACGTCTCGACCCGCCCCTTCGGCCGCTGGCGTACTGGAATCGTGGTCGCAAGATCGCCGCAGACTTCAACAATCTTGCGCCCAGTAAGCCACATCGCGAGATCGAGCCAGTGCGTCCCAATGTCGGAGACGGCACGCAGGTCGCCTCCCAGTTCAGTCTCGAGCCGCCAGTTCCAGTCCGTGGGATAAAACAGCCAGTCCTGCAGAAAATTTCCGTGCGCCAGCCGCGGCTCCCCGATTGCCCCGCTAGCCACACGCGCGCGCGCCTCCTGACAAAGAGGATAGTAACGAAGGTTGTAGCAGACCCCGCCCACGCGCCCATGCTCGCGGGCCAGATCAATCAATGCCGCACTCTCCCGCGTGGTCATGGCGACCGGTTTCTCGCACATCACATATTTTCCGGCGCGCAGCAGACGTGCAGCCTGCTCATAGTGGAGATGGTTGGGCGTACAAATGTGAACCACGTGGACCGCAGAATCGGCCGCCAGTTCGTCGAGCGAGCGGTAGGCGCGCGGAAGTTGCAGCGCCGATCGCGATAATTCCGAACGCTCCGCTGAACTCCCGAGAACGCCGAGCACCGGGACGCCGAGCCGGCGAAGCGCATCAATATGAGCGCGCCCCACAAATCCCGCGCCAATAATCGCAGCTTGCAGTTGTGACAATGCGATATCCCTCCGGACAGCTACTGGGTGCTAGTTTCTAATTCTCTCCATAGTGCAAAGCTAGGAGCTAGAAGCTTCAAGGCCCCACCGTCACCTGCAGTGCCGACGGCGTCTGCATGCGCTCTCGGTAAATCAGCTTCTTGGGCGCCACTTCGCCCACCACGTCCACGTGGACCACATATCCCCCATGCGGCAAAGTTTCGCCAAACGGCAACTCTTTCGCGATGGTGCCCCGCCGCAGCAGAAAATGCTGATATCCGATGGCGGTGGCGCGACCATTCTCCGCCACGGCCATCACAATGAAGGTCAAATCCATATCGTCGGGCGTCGTGTTTGAAACTTCGACGCTGCCCTCAATCCGGTTCCCGTTCACCCGCGCAGGCGCCTTCCAGTTCAGAGTCAGCGCCGCGCGCACACGAAGCACAAACCCTTTCTGCACTGCCTGTTGAGGCTGGCCGCCATCCCTCACCGACACCGTGAACTGAAACTCCCCCGTGCGCTCCGGCTGTCCGTGTAGTAAGCCGTCATCCTCAAGCTTCAAGCCCGCTGGCAACGTCCCCTTCTCCACCCGCCAATGCAGCGTCGGAATACCGCCGTGTGCCCGAAATCGAAGTTCATAGGATGCGAGCGGATAAGTGTCGGGTAGGTCCGAATCGTTCTCGATGATCAACGAGGGCCCGTCCTGCGCCACCGCCGCCGCCCCCTGACTTTCAGGCTGCTGGCCATCCGTTCTGGCTAACCCCAGTTGGCATGCCGCCATCCCTGCCGCGCATGCCATCAGGATCACCACTTCGAAAACCGGCCGCGCCTTTAGAGCTTTCGTCATATCACCCACGTTGTCATCCGAGCGGCGTTCGTGGCCCCCGGCGCCCGATTCCCTACTTTCCCACAATTCTCCCGCTTTCGTCTAAGAATATTCTTCCAGCGCAATCTTGCGCCGCATCCCCCTCGATCACGGAAGTCACATTGACTTAGATTTGATGTTTCTGAAAAACTAGCGTTCGGGGAGTACTATTTCGCGCTCCGTCTGTCCTTGATGGAACTGCTGCTCAATCTCGCGTGGTTGCTTTTGGCGCTGCCCGCCTACTGGTTATGGCGCGGCTCCAAAACTGTTCCGCACAGCCGCAAGTTCACCGCTCTGCAGTGCCTGCTGGCGTTAGGATGCATGCTGGTCATCCTCTTCCCCGTGGTTTCGGCTACCGACGACCTCCGCGCCATGCGGAGCGAGATGGAGGAATCGCCGGCCAGCAAGCGGACCATCCGTCAGTCGAGCAACGATAAGGCTTCGGGCTGGAAGTTGCAGAGTCCGCCGGCGTTAGTCACGACTGCCAGCTATTTGATTGTAAGTGACCACGGCTGGCAGCGAATGCCCATCCCCTGGTTGTATATGCCAGCAGCGCCCGCTATCGAGCGAGCAGCCCGCGCTCCGCCTCTTTCCCTCGTGGCGTAGTCCCTCGAATCGCCGGTCGTTCGTAAAAAAGTCGAAGTCTTTGTCTATCTTTACGAATTTCTGAGGCGGAACACGAGATAGTAACAGTAGTTGTGTAGGCGGGCAGATCGCCGACCCACACGACCGCCGGGGAATGAATCCTTTCCCATGCCGCCAAATCAATCCTTGATGGAGTTCTTGATGCGCTGGACATTATTGAGTGCAAAAGTATTACTCGCGCTGGGCGCCGTGGGTTTGTATGCCCAGACCGCTGCCCAAGCCGCGCCTCCAGCCTCGACCCAGAGCTGGACTTGGGACAGCGTGAAAGATCGCTTCCAGCTGAACAACACGACGCTGCAAGCGAGCCGGTTAAATATCGACGAACTAAAGGCGCAAGAAATCACTGCCCACCTCCGCCCCAACCCCGACTTCACCCTGTCAGCGGACGGCACCCAGATCGTTCCCAGCCACGGGGTGTGGACGCCCTTTGCGGGCACCTTCGTCTCGCCCGGCGTCAGTTATCTGTTCGAGCGGCGGAACAAGCGCAATCTGCGTTTTGAAGCCGCTCAGCAAGGGACTGCCGTCGGCATCGCCCAGCAGTTCGATTCGGAACGCACTCTGCTCTTTAATCTGCGCACCGCGTTCATCGGCGTCCTGCAGGCCAAGGCCGTGGTCCGCCTCGCGCAGGATAATCTCGACTCCTACGACAAAATCCTTAAAGTCAGCCGCGACCGCTTCCAGGCGGGCGACATCGCCCGCATTGACCTCGACCGGCTCGAGTTGCAGCGCTTGCAATACGAGTCCGACCTGCAAACCGCCGTGGTCAATCTGCGGACCAACAAGATCAATCTGCTCGCATTGCTCGATGATCGCCGGCCGGTGGACAGCTTCGACGTCGACGGACCTTTCGATTTCAGCGAGGACTTACCTTCGCTCGATGACTATCGAAAGGATGCATTGGACACGCGCCCGGATCTTCGCGCCGCGGTTCTCTCCGTGAAGCAGGCGGAAACCAACTACCAACTCGCCGAAGCAAACGGGTCAACCGATCCCACCATCGGCGCCTGGTTCACGCACAATGGTTCATTCAATAACCCTGACGCCCTGAACACCATCGGGGCCAGCGTCAGCATCCCGCTGCGAATTTTTGACTCCAACCAGGGTGAAAAGCTGCGCACGAAAATTGACATCAAGCGCAATGAGAAGCTACGCCGGGGCGTAGAGACTCAGGTCTACAGCGACGTGGACTCCGCCTTCGCCACTCTCAGCAGCGACATTGATTTGCTGAAGCCTTATAAGCGGCAATATCTGGAGCAGGCGGTTCGCGTGCGCGAGACGGTCTTATTTTCCTACCAGCATGGTGGCGCGGCCTTGTTGGATTTCCTGAATGCAGAGAGCGAGTATCGCGCCGTGGAGTTGAGTTACGTGAATCTGGTCGGGTCGTATCTGACGGCGGCTGCACAGCTGAATTTGGCCGTGGGGCGCGAGGTAATCCAATGAGAAAGCTTTTGTTCCAGAGTAGAGAATGCGCCCAGCGCAACCCATTAACACGCTGGGTTCCGCTGGCTCTTCTGCTTGCATCCCTTGGTGCTGGCATGGCCTGCTCGAAGGACACTCCGGCCGCCACCAGCAAGCCGCCGGTCACGCTCGATCCCGACGTCTTCGACACCGATCAGCCCGAGTTGTTCAAGACCGCGAAGGCGGAGACGCGCTCTCTTCCGACGTTAGTCACTGCAAACGGAACCGTCTTACCCGACGTCAATCGCACCATCCACGTAACCTCTCTGGGCGGAGGCCGCGTTGTCGATCTCAACGTGAAGCTGGGCGACAACGTGAAAAAAGGCCAGACGCTGCTGGTGATTTCAAGCCCGGATCTTTCCGCGGCGTTTTCCGACTACCAGAAGGCCCAGGCGGATGAAGTCCTTGCCCGCAAAGCTCTCGATCGCGCCCAGATGTTGTATGACCGCGGCGCCATCGCAGCCAAAGACAAGGAAACGGCGCAGGACATTGAAGACAAAGCCAAGGTAGATGTAGAGACCGCGCAGCACCACGTTCAGATTCTGGGCGCCGATCCCGCCCATCCCAGCCCGATGATCAACTTGCGCGCCCCCGTCTCGGGAACGGTCGTCGAGCAAAATATCGCTGGATTCGAAGGCATCAAGAGCCTCGACAATACTCCGAATCTGTTCACCATCGCCGATCTCGGTCAAGTCTGGGTTGTGTGCGATGTATTCGAAAATGATCTGGGCGGAGTTCATCTGGGCGATGCCGCCGAGATCCGGCTGAATGCTTATCCAGACAAGACTTACCGCGGTAAAGTCGCCGACATTTCCCGCGTCCTCGATCCGGCCACACGTTCGGCCAAGGTGCGCATCGTGTTGCCGAAT
>PLEA01000303.1 GCA_003136335.1 Acidobacteriaceae bacterium
ATCTTTGAGCCGTTCTTTACGACAAAGGAGAAAGGCAAGGGGACAGGGCTCGGCCTGTCGACCGAGTACGGCATCGAGAAGCAGAGCGGCGGGTACGTGATGGTGCAGAGCGAAGTAGGACGCGGCAGCACGTTCCATATTTATCTGCCCCGCGTCGAAGGCGTCGCGGAGAAGCACACCGCTCCCGTGGCGCTCACAGCCTCCGGAGGCACCGAAACCGTGTTGTTGGTGGAAGACGAAGAGTCAGTCCGTCAACTGGTGCGGGAAACGCTCGCCGCGAAGGGCTACCGGGTGATGGAAGCGGAAAACGGCGAAGCCGGCGTGACCGCCGCCGCCCAGCACGACGGCAAAATCGACCTCGTCATCACCGACGTGGTGATGCCTGGAATGGGCGGCCGCGAATTGGTCAAGCAACTCGCGCAGTCGCGCCCAGAAACCAAGGTGCTTTACCTCTCCGGATATACCGAGGACGCAATTGTCAGTGAAGGCAGCATCGAGAGCGGCGCCGCATTTTTGCAGAAGCCTTTCACCCTGCAAAATCTGTCGCGGAAGGTAAGGGAAGTGTTGGGCCAGTCCGGTTCCTTGTTGAGCAGCCGCGGAGCGTCGAAATAACTTAGCCCAGTGCTTCAGGGACGGGACAAACTCTGACGCACAACTCTTCAGCCCCAGGCGAGGCCCCTCAGGCAGCATTTTCCGGCTCCAAATCAATTTTCATCTTTGAAACTTTTTTCTAACCTTATCGTCCTATCTGGTGGAAGATAGAGGCAGGGCGAATCCGTTTGTGGCGGATACGCGTATAACGCACAGGGGTTCTCATGCTGATTAAGAAAGCGGAAGACATTCCTTCCTCGGAAATCACTCCCAGGAGTTTGTATCTGAACCGCCGCAAGTTTCTGGCCGGGGCGGCTATTGCAGGAGCCGCCGCGGCCACAGGCTTTGGGCTGCGCGAGATCGTTTCGCCTTCGGTCACGGCGTTGGCCGGAAACAAGATTGACGGCATCCAGAAAAGCCAGTTCAGCACGACGGAGGCGATTACGCCTTACAAAGACGTCACCAACTACAACAACTATTACGAGTTTTCCACCGACAAGGACGGTCCTGCCAAGCTCGCCCAGGATTTTCGCACGCGCCCCTGGAAGGTCAAAATCGATGGCCAGGTCGAGAAGAAACAGGAACTGGATGTGGACACCATCCTCAAAATGGCCGCTCCCGAGGAGCGCGTCTACCGCCATCGCTGTGTGGAAGGCTGGTCGATTGTCGTTCCCTGGGTCGGCTTCTCGCTGAGCGAACTGATCAAGCGCGTGAACCCTACGAGTAAAGCGAAGTTTGTGGAGTTCACCACGATTCTCGATCCCAACCAGATGCCGGGCCAGCGCCGCCAGGTGCTCGATTGGCCGTACGTCGAGGGCCTGCGCATGGACGAAGCCATGAATCCGCTCACGCTGCTCTGTTTCGGCATGTATGGCGAAAACCTTCCCAATCAGGATGGAGCGCCGCTGCGTATCGTGGTTCCATGGAAATACGGTTTCAAAAGCGCGAAGGCGATTGTGCGCGTACGCTTCACCGAAAAGCAGCCGCAGAATACCTGGAACATCTCTGCTCCTCAAGAGTACGGTTTCTATTCCAACGTGAATCCGAACGTCGACCATCCCCGCTGGAGTCAGGCGAAAGAACGCAGGCTCGGCGAATTCTTCAAGCGCCCAACCCTGATGTTCAACGGCTACGGAGATCAAGTCGCCAGCCTGTACACCGGCATGGATCTGAAAAAGAATTTCTAGAGCACTCAGCACTCGGCATTCCGCCCTTTCGGCTTTATCCTCGGTCGCCGCGAGGGCTTGTGAAACTGGCTGAATGCTGAGTGCGGAGTTCTAGCTGCTGAATTCATGCCTCGCTGGCTCAAACCCGTGATCTTCCTAGCATGCCTCGCGCCGCTGGCCTACCTCGTCTGGAGAGCCCTGCACGCGCAACTCGGCGCCAATCCCATTGAAACGATCACGCACAGTACCGGCGACTGCACACTGACTTTCCTGCTGATCACGCTGTCGGTAACGCCTCTGCGGAAACTGACCCGCCAATACTGGCTGATCGGTCTGCGGCGGATGTTCGGCTTGTTCGCTTTCTTCTACGGCACGCTGCACCTGACCACTTACGTCTGGCTCGACAAATTCTTTGCTGTCCACGAGATGCTGACCGACATCGCCAAGCGCCGGTTCATCACAGCGGGAATGACCGCCTATGCCCTGATGATTCCGCTGGCACTCACGTCGACCAAGTGGTCGATCCGAAAATTGGGCGGCAAGCGCTGGCAGGCGCTGCACCGCCTGATTTATTTCAGCGCCGCCGCCGGCGTGATTCACTACATCTGGCTGGTAAAAGCAGATTTGAAGAAGCCACTGGAATACGCCTCGGTGCTGGGAGTGTTGATACTCTACCGGCTGATAGCATGGATCGGATGGCGCACCCCAGCAGCCGCGAAAGTAAGTGCTTCGGAAGGCTGAGTCATAACCTCAAAGGCCGCGGTCGTCAAGAAGTCGACGACCGCGCCCTCCGCTGCTTTCCTCCATCGACTAGTGACGTTTCAACGCTTTGTGTGCCCGTGCCTTCAGGCCGAGCACGGCCAAATGCGTGGCTGCCATGTTCGACTTGGCGGTGGGCGTTTGCAACACGAACGAGCCGATCCCGATCTGGCTGCTATCCACCTCAATGAACACGGTGGTGGAGCTGTCGACGACGTAGGAGACTAGATTGAACGAACTGGATGCGATGGTGCCGCGCCCATTGATCGTCGTATCGGCGGTGTAGGTGGCCGAGAACTTCTGGTCGGGAGTGAGGCTTCCTATATCGTTAAAGTCGACAACTCCCGTGAGGGTACCGTTGTTGTTGGTGAATTCGGCGATGTCGTCCTCTTCGCCATTCGTGTTGACTCCCGTCAGATTCAACCCGTAGCCCTGCGCAGAAGCGATCGAAGTAGCGCTCTGCGCGAAGGCGACACCGGCCGTGACCCCCTCGTTATCGATTTCGAGCAACTGCAGACCGCCACTCGAAGGAAACGCGGCGAACTGGTACGTGCCAAGAACTCCGTTGGCGCCGTTGTTGAATCCAGTCAGAGTGACGACGGAACGTCCGCCGCTTAATGCGGTATAAGAGCCGGTGAAATTCGTCAACTGAGATGCTGTGCCGGAGTCGTTGATGTCCTCGGAACCGCCGGTTATCGTACCGCTGCCATTGGTGACGATGATACCGGCCGCCGTAAACGGCCCTCCCACGGTGTTGTCCAGACCGGAGATAGTGAAGACGTTCGCGCCGGTGGCGATGGACGACGCCTGCGTGAAGGCGTCTCCGCCCAGAATCGGTGCAGCGTCAAGTTCGATGAACTTCAAATGGGTGGAGTCGATCGGATAGACGTCGAAGGTAAACGTTCCCGCTGTGCTGATAAACGTGGCAACGCCAGGGACCGCTCCCAGGCTGACGGAGCCGCTGAGCGAAAGACTGGTCAGGCCTGAGGAGTTGCCGCTATTGTTGAAATCCTGGATGCCAGAGGTGATGTTGCCGCTGGCATCCAAAGTGAACGCACCTGCGGTAGCGAATGACGGCTGAGCCCCGGTGGTTGTGTTGAGGCCGGAGATGCCGGTCAGGCTAAAAGCGTAAGAGCCGGCGATCTGACTTTGAGTAACCGCCGATTGCAAATCGAGAGAGCCGCTCCCGCTCGCGCTGCTGTCGTACTCCGTAACCAGGCCGTGAGAACTGGAGAGCAGAACAAAATCAAGGCCGAAGGCTCCCAGGGAAGTGTTCAGGGTCGCGATTCCTCGCCCGTCGCTTGTAATCTTGTAGCTTCCGCCGGAGATCGCCGTGCCCGGAGCCACTCCAACCTCCGGATCATTCAGGTCAAGCGTCCCCCCAGTGATGCCCCCGCTCCCGTTGGCTGTAAGTGTGCCCACCAGGCTGAAGAATACTCCAGAAGAATCAGATCCCTGGGCGGAAAACACATAGGTTCCGCTGAGGCTGCTGGCGCTGAAACTCCCGCTCGGAGGCGGAGCGGCACTGACTGAATTACTGCCGCAGCCCGCCAGCATGGCCATACCGGAAAGAATGATGGGCAGAACCAGACGATTGCGTAACGACATAACATCCCCCTGACGAAAGGTCTTGACGCAGAGTTGAGTCTTTTGAACTCAGGTTAGCACGGTTGAGTGGCCGCTAGATTCAACCCGGACCCAGACAATAAGTAGCGCGGAAAGAAGAAAATTTCGAGACTTTACAACTCTTTACGTTGATCTCAAAACCCCAGTCAGTCTACCGACGTACCTCGACCTCTTACCCCGCGAGTCGGCGCAAAGAATCCTCATAGGGAGCGTGCGCAATTCCTTTTTCCGTGATGATCGCGGCCACGTACTTCGCGGGCGTAACGTCAAACGCAGGGTTCTCCACTTCCACGCCGTCGGGAACCATCTGTTTTCCGGAGATGTGGGTGACTTCCCTGGCG
>PLEA01000457.1:0-257 GCA_003136335.1 Acidobacteriaceae bacterium
GAGCGAGGCCTGATTCATGGCGGGGTCGTTACAGGCCTGCTGCAATCTAAGCCCGTGATGCTAAGAAAACCACGAACTGAATAGCGGTGTGCCCCACGGATTATGGAAAAGCGTCATGCCCTCCCCGATCCGTCCGATCCATTTCCGAATATGCAGGGCCGCGAATAGGATGCCGCAAAGAGCTGTAATCATGGCCCAACGGAAAGCTTTCGCTTTGTCGCCCATCTCGGCATATCGCTCTGCAAAGATCATGGTCA
>PLEA01000457.1:292-13642 GCA_003136335.1 Acidobacteriaceae bacterium
GATGATGAACAGCCACATCGCCACCTTTGTTGCTGGAACCGAGAATGTGGGCTCGCCATGGCTTCCGCCGTCGGTTGTTTTTGTATCGCTATATCAGCTTGACTCACGTCGCGTCCTACTTCTCATTCCCTACTTCGCCTTAAAGCTGAAATCGGCAGTTCCGGGCTTGCCGGCGGCAACCGTCACTTTTTGCGTTTGGGTGCCGTAGTCCTCCTGCCACGCAGTCACGGTGTAGTTTCCCGGCGGCACGTTGTCGATTGTGTAGCTGCCTTTATCGTCCGTGGTCGCGTATGGCCCTTTGACCACAACAAACCAACCGTGCATCCAGGGATGAATGTTGCACTGTACCGGAATCGCGACTTCCTCGGCCTTCCAGCTCTTCTCAATCGGCGCTGCTCCGGCAGGTTGAGACTCATTCCACGGGATATTGCCGGTCATCGGGTTGGGGTTCGGATGAATGTTGTGGGCCGTCTGATCGCTGGTAGTCACCTTGAATGTCTGGCCGACATCCATCGCCACCACGTGCGGCGTATATACGCAATTCTTTTGATCGAATACCGGCACTGACGTTGGCACCTGAGTCAGCGCACTTCCGGTCAGTCCCTCGGAAATGTAGAGAACCACGTTCTCCAAGCCGCCACCCTGACCGACCACCACAGTTTCCAGATGTGCGGGATCGTTGGCATGGGCCTTGGAGCAGAAGGGATCTTTCGACATGTCGATGCCCCTCATGTGCGGAACGGCGCCATCGAGTTTGACAGTTCCGGTAATCTTGCCTTCTCCAGCAGCGTTGACTTTTGGGCCCAAGATCAACGCCGCACAGCAGAGTAGAGCCACTGCTGACAGTACAGCCGCGAGATTGTATCGATTCGTCATAGAAAGTCTCTCCTTAAAGAAACTGCGAAGGTAATCCCGATTGCGATGATCTCAGCCTCGGTCGCTGTCCCGCCGAGTGGATAAAGGAACCATACGGAACTTGGCGGCTATTGCCATTCGCAAATCACCTCGAACAAACATTTGCATGAGGCGGTTTTTCCTAGCTCATCTGTGTGTGAACCGGCTGCATTGCGGATGAGATACAAGCAAGGGAGTTGCCAAAGTCATGACTAGTAACTCGTGTACTGAAGTGCTTCAGTGAATGCAGGTTGCGAGATGTGAAGGAGAGGCACACACTGATTTCTTATTCTCTTCGGGTGAGTTTTGCCTCTGGGTGCATTGCAGTGTACATGCGCGGCGGCATCCTGCCAGTCGATATGAGTCCGCACATGGAATCCAATTTGTCACGCTTTTGCCGCGTCGAATACGTTTCCCACTCGGAAAAATCTAGCTTTTCCGTGCCTTCGCGCACGTGCCGCGCGATCCACCAGGAGACTGGTGCAACATGGCTGTACCAAGGCCAATCAGTGTGATTGGACTGGCAGTTCCCACAAGCCTGCACCAAGACTCGCGTAGTCTCGGATTCGACAAAAGCGGCAGTCCCTGATTTCTCGGTTCGATAGCAGCATGATGCTCGGTCCCCGCTCGTCCAACAATCACGGCGACGGCTGCCAGCGCAACAATTGATTTCAGCGTCTTCATCATTGAGTTTTACCGGTGACGTCGAACCGCTTGGGCTTGCCGCAATTTTGAGGTCGGGCGGAAGCGCGAGTTCCTTAGGTTCCTGGGAGGGATTAACTTTCCGTGCTGCGCGAGGGTCACTATTTGGACACTTCTGTCAATAGGAGTCAATTTACGGACAGGGGCATCCCATTCGACGAACGGCAACCAACGGTGAATACGCGATCAGTCCGCATGGCCTCAAAAATGCTTCCCCGTGGACCGGAGATGGCCTTATGGGTACAAGAATCGCAAACCGCGCCATCGTCACGATCCAAGTCATTAGCCGGGTGGCAATCGTCATCGCTATGGGGATGATCTTAACCGTCATCGGAACAAGCATCTACGGAATGCTTGGCATCACGCACTGAACACTTATCAAATCCAAACTGAGGTCGTCAGGAGAAAGCTTTACTTATGGACTGGAGGAAGAACGGAGTCAAAATCGTACATGCCGACGAACTGGACATGAATACGCCACAGACGTCGGGCATGACGCGGGCTGCGGCAATTACTCATGCGAAGGCCGGAGCGACTACGTTGTGGGCTGGGACCATGGTCGTCCAACCTGATGCGAAGACGGGACCGCACCACCATGGAGAACTGGAAACCGTCCTGTACGTGCTGAAAGGACGAGTGCGGATGCGCTGGGGCGATCGATTGGAACTCAGTGACGAAGCCGGAGCCGGAGATTTTATTTACGTTCCCCCGTATGTGCCGCACCAGGAGATTAATGCTGATCCAAATAAGACGTGCGAAGCCGTAGTCGTGAGGAATGGCCAGGAGCCGATCGTCGTGAATCTTGAGTTGCAGACACCAGAACCAGCCAGCGCTGGGCACCGAGGTATGCCCTTTCACCCTGATCGGTGAAGACCTATCAAAGAACTCTCTGACTCCGTCCTTCCTTCAGACATTAGGTTCCCCATCTCTGACTTCATCGCCATCTCAGCGCTAACAACGTAACTACGAGAAAAAGGTGCGGAACACCGTGAGCGCCGTGGTACTTAACTTGCTCATAGCTGAACACCCCGAACCTGAAGTAGCAAGGAGGAACCGTGAGTCGCATGAAGTGTTCGGAAAGACTCTCATTGCTCTCGACAGCGGGTCTCACTGAGCTCGCTATGCTAATGGTAGTTCCAGGTACATCGGCACAGAGTACTCCGCCACCCCCACTCAATCTTCAACTTCCAGTTGGTTTTCAGATTCCGCCGGCCGATCGGCAATGCATACCGCCGGGCCAAAGACTTAACCTTCAATGCATCATTGCGAATGATCCAGACGCAAAGAGAGTTCGGGCTTCCCGCAAGCGAGATCGTGCTGTCTGGGCATGTGGCCATCCCGTTAGCAGCTCAGAGAATGGTTTCGACACTGGATTCCAAAACTCCACGACATAAGTCCTGACCCGAGGGAGAGGAAACCAGGTTGGTAGCGTCATGGGCTTCGTTTGGATGAGTTGTAAGTATGTAGTGGATTGGCGAAGAAACTTCGATTTTAGTTGACTGGCACTCCCGCCGAAGTAAGGAGACCAATTGCGATCAAGTGGCTCAAGTAACTGGCGAGTACGGAAGTCGCAGGTTGTCGTTTGGATCTGCGGTGCAGCGGCAGCTTTTGCCGACACCGCCCATCCCTTGAGCCCGACAAATATCTTTGCTCCCGCGTCGACCCCAGCCAAATCGATCTTCGGACTGTCTCTATTTGTACTCGCGGTCACAGGAGCCATTTTTCTAGTCGTTTTCACCTTGCTGCTCTACTCCGTCGTGAAGTTCAGAAAGAGAAAGAATGACGACGGCCGAGAACCTCCCCAGGTATACGGCAGCAATCAGGTGGAATTGGCATGGACTATCATTCCAATTCTCATCGTCGTCGCATTGTTCATGGCGACAGCACGAGTGATTGCCCTCGTTCAGAAAACATCGCCGCCCAGCAACGCGATCGCGGTTACAGCGATCGGCCACCAGTTCTGGTGGGAGTATCGTTATCCAGACCTGGGCGTAGTAACGGCAAATGAACTGCATGTGCCTGTGAGTGACCCGGGCCATCCCACCCCGACATTCATCCGGTTGCTGTCCGCCGATACTGACCACAGTTTTTGGGTCCCACGGCTGGCGGGTAAGACTGATCTGATTCCTAACCACCCCAACACTACGTGGATCGACCCGCAGGAGACCGGAGTCTACCTCGGCCAGTGTGCACAGTACTGCGGAACCCAACACGCCAAGATGTTGCTGCGTGTTTATGTCCAGTCGAAGGATGAATTTGACCGATGGATTGAGCAGCAACGCCAGCCGGCGCTTGTAAATGACGCTGTTTCTCAGGGACAACGGATATTCGAAACGACCGCCTGCATCAACTGCCACACTGTGTCGGGCACAGTGGCCAACGGTCGATTCGGTCCGGACCTCACGCACCTGATGAGCCGAGACACGATCGCGGCCGGCGCAGCCCCGAATACCCCGGAAAATCTCCGGCTCTGGATTCGAAATCCCAACACGATCAAGCCTGGTTGCTTAATGCCGGCGATGGAATTGGACGAGCAGGAGTCGGACGCGTTGACAGCCTATTTGGAGACGCTTCGTTGAGCACCTCGTTCAAGACTTTGAGGAGATCACCCGATGTCGACTGATGCTCTCGCACTGCCGCGAACGGAACTAGCATCGCGTCCTATTGTCACTAGCCTCCACGATTGGGTTACGACCGTTGATCACAAGCGGCTGGGCATTCTGTACATCATTTATGCCCTGGTGTTTCTCGTGATCGCGGGGATCGAGGCGACGGTAATCCGCATCCAGCTTATCCGTCCGCACAACGATTTTGTTTCGCCCCAGGTCTTCAACCGAATGTTCACTATGCATGGAACCACCATGATTTTCTTCGTGACCATGCCGGTTCTGTTTGGATTTGCAAACTATCTGATCCCACTCATGATTGGTGCGCGGGACATGGCTTTTCCGCGTCTGAATGCTTTCAGTTTCTGGATGACTGCTTTTGGTGGCCTGCTTCTCTACTTCAGCCTGGTGGGAGCCAACGGGCTGTATGGAGCAGGTAACGCTCCGGACGTCGGGTGGTTTGCCTACGCACCGCTGACTTCGCAGACGTTTTCAGTTGGCCATAGTACCGATTTCTGGACGCTGGCGCTGCTGGTCTCCGGCTTTGGCAGCATCGGTACGGCGATCAACATCGTGGCTACGGTTCTTTGCATGCGCTGCCCAGGAATGACGCTAGCCAAAATGCCGTTGTTCGCCTGGCTCAACCTTGTGATGTCTGGCTTGGTGATACTTGCCGTCAGTCCGCTGACCGCGGCGCAAATTATGCTCCTGGTCGATCGCTATCTTGGCGGACATTTCTTCGATACCCAGGCAGGAGGCTCCGCCGTGATCTGGATGCATTTCTTCTGGATTTTCGGACATCCGGAGGTCTATGTACTGATCCTCCCAGCCTTCGCCTTCGCCTCAGAAATTATCCCAGTGTTCTCTCGCAAGCCGATCTTCGGTTATTCGGTGATGGTGGGAGCCACGATCGCGATCGGGTTCATCAGCATGAGTGTATGGGCCCATCACATGTTCACAGTCGGCATGGGCGCAGCCGCGAATACCTTCTTCGTTCTGTCGACTATGGCAATTGCGGTCCCCACCGGAATCAAAATCTTTAACTGGTTGGCCACTATGTGGGGAGGAAAGATTGAGTTCAAGACTCCGATGCGGTTTTGCATTGCCTTTCTCTTCCAATTCCTGGTTGCAGGTCTGACCGGAGTCATGTTGAGTGCCGCGCCTTTCAATTGGCAATTGGGAAACTCGTATTTCGTGGTCGCGCATTTTCACTATGTGATTGTCGGCGGAATTCTGTTCAGTCTTTTCGGGGCTTTTTACTATTGGTTTCCGAAGATGTCGGGGAGGATGTACAGCGAGACGCTCGGCAAGCTGCATTTCTGGCTTTTCTTAATCGGCTTCCACCTGACATTCGATTTCATGCACATTCCCGGCCTGCTCGGCATGCCGCGTCGAATCTACACCTATGAGCCCGGCCGTGGCTGGGATATCTGGAATCTCATCGTTACCGTCGGCGTCTTCTTTCAGGCATTCGGGATCTTGGTCTTTGTCGCCAACCTCCTGTGGTCTTATTTCAGGGGAAGAGTTGCGGGCCACGATCCCTGGGACGCCTGGACGCTCGAGTGGTCCACGACCTCGCCGCCGCCCGTCTATAACTTCGCCTCCATCCCAGTAGTAAAGAGCCGGCGTCCACTCTGGGACCTGAAGCACCCGAATGATCCTGACTGGCATTACGAATAACGGGGAAACTGTGATGAATGTGACATCGATAGCTGTGGCCGAACAGGGAATTGAGTGGGTTCCTCCTACGCGTGGACGCGTCGGGATGTCTGCTCTGATCGCCGCCGAAGCAGCGATTTTCACCATCTTCGTGGTGGCATACCTGTTCTATGTCGGCAAGAGTCTGACGGGCCCCATGCCAAAGGACGTTCTCAGTGTCCCGGTCTTTTACACGATCTGTTTGCTTTCCAGCAGTCTCACGATTCACCTGGCTGCGAAAGCGCTTCGCCGGGGTAGCGTCCGAAGTTTCGGAATCTTGTGGTTCGTCACCATCGTACTGGGCGCCGCTTTCTTGTATGGGACCGCCACCGAGTGGCACCGGCTAATTTACCAAGAGGGATTGACGATCAGCACGAACTTGTTCGGAACAACTTATTACTCGTTGGTCGGGCTGCACGGGTTTCACGTCGTGGTCGGTCTCGTGAGTCTCTCGCTAGTGATGGCGTTAACGCTTCTGGGGCGAGTCAGATCAGAACACGCCGAGCGTGTCGACGTCTTATCGCTCTACTGGCACTTCGTGGACGTGGTATGGATTGTGGTTTTCACAGTCGTGTACGTAATTGGACGATGAGGCAGGTACTGGAAGATGGCATCAGAAACACTTGAACGATCCCCGGACACAGAGAGCGCGTTGTGCCCGATCGAACTGCCCGCCCCGACGGCATGGCCGATCATCCTGGCTTTCGGTCTTACATTGGTTTTTGCGGGATTGGTCACCAGTGCCTCAGTCAGCATTCTGGGCGCAATCTTGACGGTTGCGGGTTGTCTTGGCTGGTTTCGCGACGTGCTGCCGCACGAAAAACATGAATCGGTGCCGGTACTGGAGACGGTGCCAACTGCGGCCACTAGCCGCTTGCAAGTCGCTCGGGTCGAATGGATGACGCAGGAATTGCAGCGGGCGCGACTGCCGCTGGAGATCTATCCGATTTCGGCGGGTGTCAAAGGAGGCTTGGCAGGAAGTGTAGCCATGGCCCTTCTGGCAGTGTTCTATGGAGTCATCAGCGGCCACGGTATCTGGTATCCGATCAATCTTTTGTCGGCCGGATTCTTTCCCGCAAGAGTGACCACGGAGCAAATTGCGGCCTTTCATTGGGACGCATTGATCATTGCAACGATCCTCCACCTGATCTGTTCTGTGCTCGTCGGGCTTCTCTATGGAGCGGCGCTTCCGATGTTTCCTCGGCACCCGGTTCTGTTCGGAGGTGTAATCGCTCCCATTTTGTGGTCGGGTCTGATCCATAGCATCCTCGATGCGCTCGATCCCGTGCTCAACCAACGGATTGACTGGCCCTGGTTCGTCGTTTCCCAGATCGGATTCGGCATCGTCGCCGGCATCATAGTTTCCAGGCAAGAGCGCGTGCGTACCTGGCAATACCTGCCCTTCGCGGTGCGCGCCGGGATTGAAGCGCCGGGAGCGCCGGACGAAAAGAATGGAGACAGTGGTCGGCAATGAAGCATCGACCCATTCTCGTTACCCTCGCGATCCTTCCGCTCCTGGCTTGTGCCGCCTGCAGCAGTTTTCCCAGCGCCCATCGACCTGAGTTGGCGATCGTGCCACCGAGCGAAGTCGTCGACTTCAATGCGCTCTACGAACAGAACTGCGCAGGATGCCACGGCGTGGACGGTAAGGGCGGAGCCGCCTTTGCTCTGGCGAATCCGGTTTTTCTCGCAATTGCAGACGACACCGTGATTCGCCGCATCGCCTCCGATGGAGTACCCGGCACACCGATGCCTGCTTTTGCAAAAAGTGCGGGTGGGATGCTCACCGAAAAGCAGATCGATGCGCTCGTAAGTGGGATCCGGTCATGGGCGAAACCCAATGCTCTCAGCGATCAAACACCGCCACCTTATATAGCGACTCCTGGAGATCCGGAGCGTGGCGCCGGTGCATATCGAACGTACTGTTCCTCGTGTCATGGAGCAAACGGTCGCGGGGGAGGCAAGGCCAGCTCGATTGTGAATGCCTCATACCTCGCACTTGTAAGTGACCAGCAACTTCGAACGATAGTGATTGCAGGCCGGCCCGAACTGGGCGCGCCGGACTGGCGCGGTGACGTCGAGGGTCGACCCATGACGGCGCAAGACGTTTCTGATGTCGTGGCCTGGCTTTCCAGCCAGCGGTCAAAGTTCCCAGGGGCCAACCGTACCCGATTTCTTCGATGAACCCGACCCAAGGAGGACCTCGATGAGTGGAGAAAACGGAATCTCCAGACGCGCAGCTCTTGTGAAACTGGGAGTGTTTCTTAACGGTATTGTCGGCGTTGCCCTGGCCCTGCCGATCGTGCGCTACCTCCTGTCGCCAGTTATACGGGGAAAAAAGATCGGTTATGAGTCTTGGCTCTCACTCGGCGGGCTGGAACAGTTTCCCGCTGGGCAGACTCGACTCGCCACCTATCGAAATCCGCTGGTCAATGATTGGGACGGGGAAACTGGCAACATCGCGTGCTGGGTTCGCAGGGTTGATGATCAAACTTTCCAGGTCTTTGCCATCAACTGCGCGCACCTCGGATGTCCGGTTCGCTGGTTTCCACAATCAAGTCTCTTCATGTGTCCCTGTCACGGCGGCGCTTATTACCAGGACGGTTCGCGCGCATCTGGACCTCCCGAGCGCGGCTTGTTCCAATACCGTTACAAAATCGAGGATGGAAAACTTCTCATCAAAGCTGGCGAGATGCCGACCCCGGGGCAGCCCGTAGCTAATAAAGCTGGAGGCAAGACGACATGCGCCTGATCCAAAAGCTCGGTGACTGGTTCGATCTGCGCCTGCAGCTTGGAACGCCGATTCGCGAAACTGCCGAGCACAGGGTGCCACGCGAGACCGCAAGCTGGTTCTATGTTTTCGGCAGCGCCGCGCTCACATGTTTCATGCTCCAATTTGTCACCGGCATTCTGCTCGCCCTGATTTACGTGCCTTCTGCGGGAGAGGCGTGGAACAGCCTCCAGACCCTCAATCATGGCATCGCTCTGGGTTGGTTCATACGAGCGCTGCATGGATGGGGCTCGAACTTCATGGTTGCGATTGTCCTGATTCACATGGTGCAGGTTTTTCTCTTTGGAGCCTACAAGTTTCCAAGAGAACTGACCTGGATCGTTGGCGTCCTTCTCTTACTGGTAACGCTCGGCATGGCTTTTACGGGACAGGTACTGAGATTCGACCAGGATGCTTACTGGGGATTAGGCATCGGCGCATCGATCGCAAGCCGCGTCCCGGTGATCGGACCTTGGGCTGTGAACCTGATGCTTGGCGGCCCCATCATCGCTGGCGCGACGCTTTCACGATTTTTCGCGCTGCACGTATTTGTTGTCCCAGGACTACTAATTGCTTTTGTCGGCGTGCACCTGCTCATGGTGCTGAAGCTGGGAATCAACGAATGGCCGATGCCGGGACGCATCGTTCGGCGTTCTACATACATTCAGGAATATCACGAACTCACGCACAAGCAGGGTGTGCCATTCGTGCCTAACGCGGTGTGGAAGGACATTTTCTTCTCCGGTTTCATTCTTGTTGCGATTGCCGTCTGCGCGGTTCATTTTGGTCCCTTTGGTCCGGGGGGCCAGCCGGATCCGACAATTATTCAGACTGCACCACGTCCTGACTTCTTCTTTCTGTGGTTGTATGCACTGCTCTCTTTTTTGCCTCCAGCTGCCGAGACGCCGATCTTGCTGATTGGTCCTGCCATTGGAATCATCGTCCTCCTGGCCCTTCCGTTTGTCGCAGGCGAAGGCGAGAAGAGCTGGAAGCGCAGGCCAATCGCAGTTCTCGCAGTTCTACTGATCGCTGTGGCTCTCGGTACCATGACGCATTTGGGTGAGCACACGCCCTGGAGCCCGATCATGGACGCTTGGAGCAGCGAGCCGATTCCATCACAATATTTACACGGACGCACAGCCTTGGAACGTCAGGGTGCGCTGGTTTTCCAGGCAAAGCAATGTCACAACTGTCATTCTCTGGCTGACAAAGGGGGGCAGCGCGGTCCGGGGCTCGACAGTGTTGCTCTGCACCTTACCGAAGATCAACTTATTCGCCAGGTGATCCAGGGTGGAGGAAATATGCCAGCCTACGGAAAAAACCTCAGCCCGGCGGAAACTACTGCGCTTGTGGCATTTCTGGAAACACTGCACCCGGCAAATCAGACGCCAGCACGCAATGCCTCTGAAGCCGCGACGCTGGGCACAAGCGAGGTCTCGCCACGGTAGACCTGGCCATGTCCGAGCTCCATGCGCACACGCAGCCATGGTCCCAGTCGCTGGCAATCACATCCGGACTGGTGGTGATGGCATTGGTTTATTCGCGCGGGTGGCTTTGTCTGCGAAGCGCTTTCCCAAACTTGATCCCCAGGTGGAGGCTGGCAGCGTTTATGAGTGGTCTCGTCTCAGTGTGGACTGCTATCGGGTCTCCACTCGCCACACTCGATGGTCAATCACTCACGATTCACATGATGAAGCACCTTCTGTTGATGACGGTTGCTGCACCGCTAATTCTAGCTGGGGCACCCGCGATTCCCCTGGTGTCCGGGCTACCGAAGCTCTTCATAAAGCGCCATCGTCCCCTCGCCAGTGGGCCGACGCGATGGCTCGAACGCTGTCTTAGGCATCCTGTGTTGTGTTGGCTTGCGGGCACGGTAGCCGTGATCGGATGGCATCTTCCCATTGCATTTCAGTCGGGCATGCGCTCCCACGGGATGCATGTTTTGGAGGACGTGTCTTTTCTGGTGGCAGGCCTCTTATTCTGGTGGCCTATTGTGCAGTCTTCGCCGAGCGCGACAAGGCCGCCTCGATGGTCCATGGCTTTGTACCTCTTCCTTGCCACGCTGCCTTGTGACATTCTTTCCGCATTCCTCGTGTTTTGCAACCGACCTGTCTACCCCTTCTACCTGTCCACACCTCAGCTGTTCAGTCTGCCCCCCCTTGAAGACCAGGAATGCGCGGGCGCACTCATGTGGGTTTGGGTAACGTTCGCATACCTGATTCCAGCGGTCGCTATCACCGTGCAGATGCTCTCGCCCTCGAACACGCAATCGCAAGGGCCAATCCAAGCCCCGCCGCACAGAGTGGCAGGCCGGTCGCGGAACGGTGCCAAGGCGGAGGTGCTCTGAATGGGGCGGCCAAACCTATCCTTAATTATTATTAGCACTCTGCCCACAGCCCAGGGCAATCCTTGGCCAGCCTCCCGCCTTTAGCAGACTCGCTGCAATATCCGATTATTGCTTAGTCGCCATTGCGACCGTCACTGCGGCTTCTATCTCCTGGAAGCGGAGGATTTCAGCGCAAGGAAATTCGGCTTTGTAGTACCAGCCTTATTGGGCTAAGTACGAGGGACTTGCGCCTTTTCCGATCATTGTGAGCTGTGCACTCTGAGATTGGTCGCTATTAGACAACAGGCTCCGCATTCAACAAACGATGTAACGCGGAGGGAAGTTATTTGCGTTCACGCACATGTCTGTCCATCGGGGTGAGCGGTTGATCTGCTCACTGCACCGCAGCACGGTAAGGTCTCGGCGAATTTGCCTCAGGCTGTGTGCCATGTCAAAGCTGGTCTGTTCCCTCGCCCAGTTGTCGAGCACGACAGCAGCGACTGTTCGCATGATGTAGAGCAGGGCGACCCCGCCTGCTGGGCGTTCGTGCTCACGACCTCACAGCCCGTTTCCTTGAGCACAGCTAATACCGGATTGCTACTGATTCGTTCGGTCGGATAGAGAATTGTGTTGTGCTCCATCATTTGTTCTCTTCACATGCATTGCTCAGCGGCAAACGGGACTCACTGGTCGTTTGCAGAAGCAGCTTTCGCGCGCGGGCCCGGGTCCTCGCCCAGGCCCTGACGAGCGAATGCCAGGCTCATGCTCAGTTGCCAGCTCCGGCAGCATCAGAGTTCGATACTGTAGGTTGGTCGGCGACGATGGTCTTCTGCGGGTCTTGTGCTAGTTCTTTCTCTTTCTGTTCGGGATACAGGAACTCATTCCCGGTTTCACGGCCGGGATAGAACCACTTCAGGAGCACATCCGGTTGTCCTGTTCCTCGCTCCGCCAACGCGATCACGGTGTGTCCGGTTGGCTCCTGGCGCTCGGTAGGAATGGTCTGAAGGGTTGCATACAGGACAGTCCCGTCCGCGTTGAAGATCTGAACAATATTTTGATCAGAATCAGCGTTGGCCAACTTGAATAAGTAGCTCCCTGCAGCCAGTACCTGCCCCGGGATCTGAATCGGTTGGCTGAAAGTGATTGTGGTGACTTGGTCGGACTCGTCAGCATGAGCGGCGAGCTCGAAGAAGAGGGCAAAAGCAATGATCAAACCTACGGCAATATAACCTTTGTTGATTTTCATTTTGGTTCATCTCCTAACTTTGGTTTATCTCCTTGAAACAATGTTGGTATTTCTAGTTCACGTTAAAAAGGAACTTCACAACCGCTTTTCCTGCCTTGCCAGTTTCCTTCGCGGAAACCTTTGCGGCTTTGTAAGTCTCCTTACCTGTGACTTTGACGGAGTGGCCGACAATATCGGCCGCGAATGACGGGATCGCCACACAGATAGCGAGAACAGCCACAGCAAAAACGTTCTTCATACTTCCTCCTTTGTTTTCCTTGCTGTGCGCAGGATCCTTGTTCCCGGTGAAAAACGAAGTCCTAGAACCGAGATTCAGCAAGCTACCCCTCAGCCTCGTGTCTTTCTTTTCACACTTTGGATAAAGGCAAGGCGGGTGCCAAACGTGGAGCGAATGTGGCCTCGATGCAACGACTTTATTCTGAAGAAGTTAAGCCCAGTGGTGTGTTCTGCCCATCGAAGCGTCGGAGGTGTCGGAAGTGTCGGTGCTGTCCATTTTGCGCTCCGACACCTGGTTAGGGTCGATACCCAGCTTCTTCATCCGTGTGATGAACGTGGTCCTCTTGAGTCCAAGGCGAGCGGCAGCGCCGCCTGATCCGCCAACCCGGCCGTCGGCTTCTTTGAGGGCGCGGATGATTTGACTGCGATCAACTTCGGCGAGAATACTCCGCACAGGCGTGCGTCTTTCCGATTTCGGAGCCGGGTCTTTGGCTGGCGCGGGCATCGTGCGAGAGTGCAGTTCTGCAACAGGCACGTTTAGGCTTGGGCCCGACGAGAGGATGACAGATCGCTCGATAACATTCTGCAGCTCCCGAATGTTGCCTGGCCAGCGATATTGGCACAGAGCGTTCATCGTTTCTGAAGATATAGTCTCAACTGGCCTGCTCATGCGGCGAGAGAACTCCTCAGCGAAATGCCGCACCAGAAGCGGGATATCTTCCGGGCGCTCGCGTAATGGAGGAAGTTCAACCGGAAATACGTTTAAGCGAAAGAAAAGGTCCGAACGAAACTTCTGCTCTTGAACCATCGCAGCCAGGTCCCGATTTGTTGCCGCGATCAAACGTACGTCGGTCCGAATGGTTCGTGTGCCTCCCAACCGCTCAAACTCCCG
>PLEA01000318.1 GCA_003136335.1 Acidobacteriaceae bacterium
CGTTTGATTCGAAGCTACAGATTCTTTCTTCCGAAGTCCTCCCGGGCGGCCAGGTGGCAACCGCAGTTGTGGCCTGCCAGCGATGGGATCTGCGCACGCGATATATTGGGAAGATCGGGGACGACTCTGCAGGGCGTACTCAACGCGACGAGTTTAATCGTGAAGGGGTTGACGCGCATCTGATCGAGGTCCCCCATTGCGCGAGCCAGCAAGCTTTCATCCTGGTCGACCGATCCAGTGGCGAGCGCACCATTCTGTGGCAGCGCGACCCGCGCCTTGATTTGGAACCAACGGAGATCGCCAAAGAGTGGATCACCTCGGCGCGCCTGCTTCACGTTGACGGACACCCGACAGCTCCAGCCACCCAGGCAGCCCGGTGGGCCCGCGAGGCCGGAGTGATTGTCACTCCCGACATCGACAACCTGTACAGCGGAATTGAAGTACTACTGGAGCATGTGGATTATGTGATCGGCTCGCGTGAATTCCCGGAGCGTATCACCGGAATGGACAATCTTGCACAAGCCCTTCCCGAGATCGAGCGCCGGTTCGGATGCCGCGTCACCGGTGCTACGCTGGGACGCGACGGTGCATTGCTGTGGGATGGCCAGACATTCCATTACAGCCGTGCATTTCGCGTGCAGACCGTGGATACCACCGGNNTATTCCACGCGGCTTTCAATTATGGGCTGCTGCAGGGCTGGCTGCTGGACCGCACACTCGAGTTCGCTTGCGCCGCTGCCGCGCTCAATTGCACAGCTAGCGGCGCGCGCGGCGGGATTAAGACTATCGCGGAGATCGAAACGCTGATGAGTCGCGGAGATCGCTACCCCGCGGCGTTCCAAGATGGGCGGATAATCGCCACATCCGGACCTGAATCAAGCTCCGCTCCGCGGGCCAACCCCCGGAAGTTAAGGCAAGAAGTTAGGCAAATAAGACACTCCAGTAATACATGAACCTCTATGATCCCTCTTCGAGCGGAAAATAAACGCCGCAGGGTCGCCGTCGTCACCACCCTCTTAATTGTAATCAACGCGGTGGTGTTCCTCTACCAGCTATCGCTGCCTGCAAAGGCAGGCGCAGCCCTGGTCGAGAGTTTCGGCGTTGTCCCCGCACGCACCGCAGAGTTGCTCGAAGGTGCTGGGGGCCGCCTTCAAGCCTCACGGGTTGAACTCGCACTGCTGCCATTAGCGACGAGCATGTTTCTCCACGCAGGATGGCTACACCTTCTCGGGAACATGCTGTTTCTCTGGGTTTTCGGGGCCAGTGTGGAAGATCGACTGGGACACTTAAGCTATCTAACATTTTACTTGATATGTGGCTTGGGAGCTGGAGTCATTCATATCGTGGCTAACTGGGGTTCGGCCCTGCCGTCGATCGGAGCGAGCGGGGCAATATCGGGCGTCTTGGGTGCCTACATCGTATTGTTCCCGCGGTCTCGCATCCTCACGCTCGTGCCGCTGCTTTTCTTTTTCTTCACGGTACGGCTGCCGGCGCTACTGATGCTCGGCTACTGGTTCCTCATCCAATTCCTGAGCGGCGTGACCACGCTGGGCCAGGCAAACCAAGGAGGAGTTGCCTGGTGGGCCCATATTGGCGGTTTTCTGATGGGAGTGTTCATCACGCTGGCATTACGTGAAGGATCGAATCGGCCGAAGACCTCAAGCTCCTGGTCCGTATAGTGGAGTGCGGATTCAAATGTAACGTAAAATCCAAACTGCTTATCTAACGTATATCTTTACGTTTATATATCTGCTCTTTCGCGGTCTGCCACAAACCCTCTAGTTCTTCGGCGGCAAGACCGTAAAGCTTCTGTCCACGATCCGCCGCCGCCCGCTCCATCTCTCGAAAACGCGCTGTGAATTTTCTGTTCGCCTTTTTCAGCGCCAGCTCGGCATCGAAATCCAGAGAACGCGCCAGATTTACGCAAACAAAAAGCAAGTCCCCCAACTCCTCCTCCAGATCTACGCGTTCACCGCTCTCCAGAGCAACTTTAAGTTCGCAAGTCTCCTCGGCAATTTTATCAAGCACCTCTTGCGCATTTTTCCAATCAAAGCCAACCTTTGAAGCCTTACTTGATAATTTTTGGGCCTCCAGTAAAGCTGGTAATGTGCGCGAGACGCCATCCAGTACGCTTTCAATAACTACACCCTCATGCGATGCTTTATATGCAGATTTGATATTGGCCAACCGGCGTTCCTCGGCCTTAATCTTCTCCCAATTCTTTAACACTTCAGCTGCCGTGCTCACCTTGGCGTCACCGAACACGTGCGGATGACGGCGAACCATTTTCGCGTGAATGTGCTCAATGACGTCACCGATATCGAAAAGCCCGGCTTCGCGCGCGAGGTCGGCATGAAAGAGTACTTGGAGCAGCAGGTCGCCAAGCTCACCCGCAAGGTCCACAGGATTAGCGGAATCGAGTGCGTCTAGCACTTCGTAAGTTTCCTCGAGCAAGTACCGGCGCAGCGAGTCGTGTGACTGCTTACGATCCCACGGACATCCGCCCGGTGCGCGCAGGCGAGCTTGCAGTGCGACCAATGCCTCGAAAAGTGCGCCAATCGCGGGACGAGGGTGCTTTTTCCGGCTTGCGCCGCGTTTTGAGACGCGATCTTTTGCGACGCGA
>PLEA01000253.1 GCA_003136335.1 Acidobacteriaceae bacterium
TGGCCGAGACCATCGAGAAGGAAGCGGCGCAGCATATTCCTTTCGATCTGGCCGATGTAAGTCTCGACTACCAGATTTTGTCCGACGAAGTGGGCAGCCCGCAAATGGACGTCCTGCTGGTCGCAGTCAAGAAGGACAAGATTTTGAACTACACCAACGTACTCTCGATGTCGGGACGCACTCCCGCTATTGTGGACATCGATGCGTTGGCTCTGCAGAACTGCTACGAATACAACTATCAGCCCGCGCCCAATCAAGTGGTAGCGCTGTTGAACCTGGGCGCCAGCGTGATGAACATCAACATCGTGAAGGGCACGACTCCCTTGTTCCCGCGCGACGTCAGCGTGGGCGGCCATCAGTACACCGACTCGCTGCAGAAGGAACTGGACCTGAGCTTTGACGATGCCGAATCACTGAAGCTGGGGAACAAAGTTGGCACCGTGAGCGAGGACGCAAAACAGCCGATTCTGCAGCAGGTCACCGAGATCATCGTGCTTGAGATTCAGAAGACGTTCGATTTCTTCCGGGCCAGCGCGGCCGGTGAGCACATCGAGAAGATCTACCTGGCGGGCGGCTCGTCGAAAGTGCCCGGCCTGGTGGAAGCGTTGCGCCAGGAGTTTTCCATGCCGGTGGAGTTGTTGAATCCGTTCCAGCGGGTCACTCCGCCGGTCGACGGACACGGAGCGGAACTGGTGGAGCAGAATCCCGGCCAGATGGCAGTAGCGGTGGGCTTGGCCCTGAGGAGCTTTGACTCTCTATGATCAAAATCAACCTGCTGGAAAATTCCAAGGGCAAGAACAAGCGCGGCGGCAGCAGTGGTCCGTCGATGCCCACGATGGAAATGGGCGATATGGGCTCGCCCAAACTCAAGATCCTAGCGGTGCTGGTCATCGCCGGATTGTTCAACCTGGGCTACTGGTACCGGCTGGATCATCAGGCGAAAGCCATCGCGGCGCACATGAAAGTGGCGGAGCAGAAGAACCGCGAACTGGGAGACGTGAAGGCGCGCTTCCTGGAGCGGCAGACCCAAGCTGACAACTATAAGCGGCGCGTGGATGTAATCGACGGGCTGCGCTCGAACCAGACTGGGCCGGTCAACCTCCTTGCCATGCTGGGTGAAACGGTCAATAACACCGAAGCCGTTTGGCTTAACAAGATGGACGATGAAGGGCCGAGTGTGAACCTAGAAGGAACCGCGCTCAGCACCGACGCGGTTGCCAATCTGATTGCGAACCTGCAAAAGACTGGCTACTTCAGAACGGTCGAGATCAAGGAAACGTATCAGGACGAAGCGATTAAGGATATGCAGGCATTCCAGTTCACGCTGACTTGCGAGAAGGGAAAGTCGTAAAGGCGGACCTATGGCGAATTTTAGCGAAATGTCGGGCATCAAGCAGTGGGCAACAGTGGTGATTGGGGGCGCTGTGGTCACGGCAGCGTTGTACTTCACGCTGTTCAAGGCTCAGAACGACCACAACGCAGCCGCGCAACATGCCCTCGAAGACAAGATTCGGGAAAACAACGAACTCGAGTCCTACCGGCCGAAGCTGAAGCAGATTGAGCAGCAGTTGGCCGAGCTCAAACAGCAGCTGGAAATCGAGCAGCGCATCGTTCCCGATGACAAGCAGGTCGATGGTTTCATCACCATGCTCGACGCGGAGGCCCAGAAGTCGGGAGTGGAGCTGCGCCGCTACATGGCGAAGGACACCAGGGCGCAACAGTACTACACGGAAGTGCCCTTCGACATCGAACTGGACGGTCCGTACTATTCGACGCTGAATTTTTTTGACCGGGTCAGCAAGCTGGAGCGGATTGTCAACATCAGCGGATTGCTGGTGGCGACGACGAAGAATCCGAGCGGGGCGAAAGCCAAGCATACGTACCAGTACGCTCCCAACGAAAGCATCATCGCGACTTTCACCGCGACCACATACTTCAGTCACGATCTACAACCTTCAGCGGCAGGCGCCGGGACGAAACCGGGAACGCCGGCGGCGAAGTAGGGATGGCTATGAAGCTGACGACAGGCATTCTGGCAATGGCAGTGATGGTGAGCGGGTCTGCGGCTACGAAGGCTGCGGCACAGAACCCGGATGCCATCGACAACGCGCGCAGCATTGCAAAATCGCTGCAGCAGAAGCAGGCCAACGATACCAACGCGGCTCTGGACGCAGCCGGAACTCCGGCGAAAGCCAAGCCGGAGCCCGGTGCTCCGGCTCCTGCGGTTAAGCCCGCGGTGATCCCGGCGTCCGGGCCGGTTGCGGCGACGAAAGTTCCTGCCCCGCAGCCCGCCCACGCTTCCGCAGCGCACAACCAGTTGCAGCACGTGAACGTGGTTGCAGAAGCCGACGGCTTCCGGATTGAGATCAGTTCTACCCAGTCGGTCACACCAAGGCTGAGTAAATTGAATTCGCCCGACCGCGTTCTCGTGGAACTGCCGGAGACGGCTCTTGCCAGCTCGCAGAGCAAGATTCCCGTAGGTAGCGCTGGCGTGAAGGGCGTGCGCATCGGCATGGACGGCAAGACTCCGCCGACCACCAGCGTCGTGATCGACCTGGAGAAGCCGCTGGCCTATGAGTTGACTCCGGGTCCCGCAGGCAAAGTGATTCTGACCCTGCATTCCCAAGGAGCAGCGCCCAGCGTAGCGAAGAACAATCCAGTTCCAGCAGTGAATACTTCCGCGCCAGTGGCGAAACCCGTCATGGCGATGGCAAAACCGCCGGTAGCAGCAGCCGCGAAGCCGGCCGCAGCAGCAACTGCAAAACCGACCGTAGCCGCTCCGAAAGTTGAGCTGGCGAAGGCGCCAGCCTCGAAGCCAACGGCAGCGGCTTCCAAGCTGGATCCTAAACTGCAGGCTAAGGCTGCACCAGCGCCCAAGCTTGCAGCTCCAGCGGTCAGCGCACCGGTTGCAACTCAACCTAAAAGCGCGAATGTTCCTAAGCTGCCCAAGCCAGAAGAAAAGAAGTGGGCGATGAGCGGCAAGCGCGATCCCTTCTTCAGTCCCGTAGTGCAGCAGGGCGGATCGGGATGCTCGACCGGGAAGAAGTGCCTGGAGATTGGCGCGATCAATCTCCGAGGTGTGGTGAAGTCTGACGCGGGCTTCATCGCGGTCGTAACCAACAGTTTGAATAAGGCCTATTTTCTGCGGGAGAACGACCCCGTGTTCAACGGCTATGTGGTGAAGATCACGGGTGACTCGGTAGTGTTCCAGGAGACGATCCAGGACAAGCTGGGCAAGTCCTTCACGCGGGAAGTGGTGAAGAGAATCTTCACGCCGGCAGTCTAGGCAGGACGGCGCAACCGGAAACGGGGACGCCGAAATCAAGTTCTTAGAAGGACACGCGGGCTCGGCCCGCGGGTTGGGGAGAGGCGAAATGCGAAAGCAACAAGTGACCATGTTCGTATCGTTGCTGCTGTTGGTGGTGGCTGCGGCCGCACAGACACCGAGCCAGCTCGATCGAGTCAACGTAGTCCGAGGTACGGACGACATCCGGGTCGAGATGAGCTCGAAGGGCACTCTCACGCCGAAGCTCAGCACGCTCGACTCACCCGCTCGCGTGGTAGTGGATCTGCCGGAGACCGTAATGGCCACCGGACAGACCCGCATTGCGGTTGGCGCGGCGGGCGTCAAGGGTGTGCGCATTGGCATGGACGGCCAGACGCATCCCACCACCCGCATCGTCGTCGACCTCGAGAAAGCTTGCGCCTACGAGTTGACTCCGGGCGCGGCAGGCAAGCTGGTCCTGACTTTGCATGCGAATGCATCGGCCAAGGCCGCTTCCGACACAACGACGGTGGCTGCGCAGTCGGCACCTAAGTCTGAGACGCCTGTGGCAGAGCCGGTTGCTAAAAATTCCGCTTCACCTAAGGACTACGTCTTTGTCGAGCCTTCTTATCAGGCGAAGAGCCAGGCAAAGAGCCAGGTTTCGACCGAAGTGAAAAAGGACGAAGCAGCCGACGAGCCCACGGTTCGCGCCCAGGAAGCTGCGGCCCGATTCTCCGACAAGACTGCCGCGGAACTGCTTCCGGTGAGCGCGCACGCAGCCCAGGCCCAGAACACACCGAACGCCATTACTCCCGCGGTCAATCTGGCGGCGGAGCAAAAGGCTCAGGTGGGACAGCAACCGGCCGCGACCGGACCGAAGTATACCGGTGAGCCGATCTCGGTGAACCTGAAAGANNGTGCTCAAGAACAACGACCTGGCCCGGGAGCTGGAAGGCAACGTCCTGCGCATCGCCACAGTCGAAACCTTGAAGCGCGAAGCCGATGCCCGCCGCGCGCAGATCGAATCTGAATCGCTGGCCGTGGAAAAAGTCTCGGTCACGCGCTTCTTAAGCTATGCCAAGGCGAAGGACGTTATTATCACGGTAAAGAAGTTCCTCTCACAGCGCGGGGATGTAGTGGCCGACGATCGCACCAACGCGGTCATCATCAACGATATTCCGAAGACGATTCCGACCATCGACCGCCTGCTCACGCAGCTCGACCGCAAGACGCAGGAAGTCGAAATCGAAGCTCGCGTCGTGGCCGCAACGCGGCAGTTTGCCCGCGATATCGGCACACAACTCGGCTTTGGCTGGGGCAACAGCTCCACGACAATCGGCGGAAACGCAGCAGCAGGTACCTCGCCGATTACAGTCGCCTTACCGGTCGGCAGCCAAGGTCCCGCTTACTCCACGGTGGCGGGATCCGGTACTACGGGCTCCTCAATACCATTGTTCTCGAACCTGGGCTCGACGGCGCCTACCAGCGGTTTGGGTTTCAGCACCGCCTCCGCGACCGTGCGAATTGACGCTCTCCTCTCTTTGGCCGAATCGCGCGGCTTGCTGAAAGTGCTCTCCCGGCCGCGGGTAGTTACGCAGAACAACATTCAAGCCCTCGTGAAACAGGGCGTGCGCGTGCCGATCGTGACGCAAGCGCAGCTTGGCGGTCCTCCGACCGTGACCTACATCGACGCCTTCCTGCGGTTGACGGTAACTCCGCAGATCACGTCGGAAAACACCATCTTCCTGAATGTCGACGTGGAAAATACCACGCCCAACTTCGGTCAGGAAGTGCAGGGCAATCCGGAACTGATCACGCAGCAGGCCACCACGCAGGTGTTGGTGACCGACGGCGGCACGGTGGTGATCGGCGGCGTTATCCAGACGCAAAACTCGGTCAACATCTCGCAGGTGCCGTTGCTGGGCAACATTCCAGTCCTGGGCAACTTGTTCAAGCACACGCAAATTCAGACCACGAACCAGGAGCTGATTTTCTTCATCACGCCGCGAATTATTCAGACCTAGCAGCGAGTCGAAGATTGAAGCCGCCGGCCTGAAGAACCTGTCAGGCCGGCGGTTTTGCGTTTGGGCAAAGAGTTCACAGTTCTCGGTTCTCAGTTTTCAGTGAGTGCCAATCGATTCATCGAAGGGGCATACTGAATGCCAAAAGCGATTTTGGCTTTTGTTAACGGTCAAGGCTTTATCGCAATACAGTGAGAACTGAGAATTGCCTCTCTCTCCTGATAAACTCACCATTCAATGGATTTCCGCGCGCGCCAGAAGAAATTGCGGGAGCATCTTGCCACCACCCGGTTCGATGCGCTCCTGATCAGCCATCTCCCAAATATCCAATACCTCTGCGGCTTTACCGGAAGTGCCGGATTGCTGCTCATCGAAGACGCCGGAAGCTTTTTCTTTACCGACGTTCGCTATGATACCCAAGCTCACGAAGAGGTGAAGGCGGCGAAGGTTGTGATCGCGCGCAAAGCATTGTTGGCGGGTTTAGGGGAGTGGCTTGGCGGGCGGCGCAAGCGGGCTCGGGGATGGACGATCGGGATCGAGGCCGAGCACTTTACCATTGCCGAAAAGAAGCGCCTGACCCAAGTGCGGCCTTCCGGCGTGACGTTGAAGGATGCGCCTTCCGTCGTCGAACGGGCGCGCATGATCAAAGACGGCGATGAGTTGAACCGAATCCGCGCCGCCGTGGCATTGGGGGCAAAGTTATTCGACCGGGCGCTTGAGGTCTTGCGTCCGGGAATCGAAGAAACCGAGGTCGCTGGAGAGATGGAGTATGCGGCACGCCGGGGCGGGGCGCAGGAGATGTCCTTCCCAACGATCATTGCTTCAGGAGCAAGGTCTGCGCTGCCGCACGGGCGCGCTTCGAACCAGCCCATTGCCGCAGGCGGATTCGTGGTCTGCGACTTCGGTGTTATACTCGCGGGTTATTGTTCGGACCAGACCCGCACTGTATGGGTAGGGTCTGTGCCGGAGGAGGCCCGCCGGGTCTATGAAGCGGTGCGAGAAAGCCAGCAGGCGGCGATGGATGCCGTGCGCCCCGGTATTCCCGTCGGCATGATCGACCAGGCGGCTCGTAAGGTATTGCGCAAGGCCGGGTTAGGACGTTATTTTACTCACTCTACCGGGCACGGGGTAGGGCTCGAAATTCACGAAGCTCCGAGAGTCGCCGACGGCCAGCGCGAGATTCTGCAGCCGGGGATGGTCATCACAATCGAGCCGGGAGTATACTTCCCCGGCAAATGGGGTGTGAGGATCGAGGACATGGTATCGGTCACGGCCGGCGGTTGTGAGGTGTTGACGCCGACGAGCAAGGATTTTTTGGCGGTTTAGTCTTCTTAACTTTCAGCCGGGCAAGATTCGTGCCCGGTTCTCCGCGCGGTCAACGGTTCGCAGGTTCGGTTCGCAGTAAGTGGCGAAAGGTCCCACCCTACACGAATGAATCAAAAAGAGCTGAAAGAACTAATCGAGTTCCTAATCGAGAAGGATATTGCCGAGTTTGAGCTGGAACGCGGCGATGTGAAGGTCCGGATTAAACGCGGCGGCGAGCATACCGTCGTCCATACTCACGGGGAGCCGCGCTTCTATGCAGTGCCTCCGGCGCCGGGGTCGGCGCCTGAACTGGGTGCGGTGCCCGTAGCGGTCGCCGCCCCGGCCGCACCTGCGCCGGCAGCCGCCCCGGTTCCCGAAGAAGGGCTTCACACGGTGAAGTCTCCAATCGTTGGGACGTTCTACGAAGCCCCCTCGCCGGGCGCTCCTCCGTTCGTAAAAGCTGGAGACACGGTGGAAGTTGGCCAAGTCCTCTGTATCGTCGAAGCCATGAAACTGCTCAACGAAATTGAGTCGGACGTTGCCGGGGAGATCCTCAAGAAGCTGGCGGTCAACGGCCAGCCGATTGAATACGGCCAGGAATTGTTCGTCATAAGGCCGAAGAAGTGAATCTGGGATTTCCTGTTGGGACGCGCCAAGCCGCGCCTTTTCGTTTTCCTCCGACAGGATCGTTTCCAACCACCACGCCGGGAAAGAGTGTGCTAGCTGACAGCTGAGAGCTGAAGGCGGAATTTCATGTTCAAGAAAATCCTGATCGCCAATCGCGGAGAGATTGCACTGCGCGTGATTTGCGCGTGCAAGGAACTGGGCATCCGCACGGTTGCTATTTACAGCGAGGCCGACCGCAACTCGCTGCCTGTCCGCTTTGCCGATGAGGCCATCTGCATCGGACCGCCCCAGCTCGCACTCAGCTACCTAAACATTCCCGCGGTCATCAGCGCGGCCGAAATCGCCAACGTCGAAGCCGTACATCCCGGCTACGGGTTGCTGGCGGAAAATGCCAACTTCGCCGAAGTATGCGAGACCAGCGGCATTAAGTTCATTGGCCCCCGGCCCGAAGTGACGCGCCTGATGGGCGAGAAGGAAAAAGCCCGCGCTGCGATGAAACAGGCAGGAGTACCCATTCTGCCCGGCTCGGACGGCATCATCGCTTCCGACGGCGAGGCGGTAGAGTGGGCCCGGCAGATCGGCTTCCCGGTGATCGTCAAGGCCTCGGCCGGAGGCGGCGGACGCGGCATGCGCATCGTGCGCAACGAAGAAGAATTGCCCGGACTGTTCCGGGCGGCGCAGGCGGAAGCCGAGGGCGCGTTCGGCAACGGCGATCTCTACATGGAGAAGTATGTCGAGCATCCCCGGCACATCGAATTTCAGGTGCTGGCCGACGAGCACGGCAATGTGGTGAGCCTGGGCGAGCGCGAATGTTCCATCCAGCGCCGCCACCAGAAACTGCTGGAAGAATCGCCCTCCACGCAAGTCAGTCCTGAGTTGCGCGATCAGATCGGCGTAGTCTTGTGCAAGTCGCTGGCGGCGATCGGCTACAGCAATGCGGGCACCATTGAATTTCTGATGGACCAGGACCGGCGCCTTCATTTCATCGAGATGAACACGCGCATTCAGGTTGAACACCCCGTCACGGAAATGGTAACGGACGTCGACCTGGTAAAAAGCCAGATCATGATCGCGGCGGGCGCGCACATGCGGGACGTGCTGCAGGGTCCTATCATCAATCGTGGGCACGCAATCGAATGTCGCATCAATGCCGAACATCCGGAGAAATTTACGCCGTCGGCAGGGAAGATCACCGCGTTCCATCCTCCCGGAGGAACCGGAGTGCGCGTGGACACCGCCGCGTACGCAGAGGGCGTGATCCCGCCGTATTACGATTCCCTGATTGCCAAGCTGATCGTGCGCGGCAAAGACCGCAGCGAAGCCGTCTCGCGCATGGCGCGAGCCCTAGAGATGTTTATCGTGGAGGGCGTCTACACCACGATTCCTCTTCACCGGAAAATTCTGGCAGATGAGGACTTCCGGGCTGGGAAAATCGACACCGGATTCATCGAAAGGTTCCTGAAGAAGAACGGTGGGTAGCGAGTACCAGGAGTACCGAGAAAACCTCTGCTTCGAAACTCCATGATTCATCTTCCTCGCCTCTATTGCATTGTTGACTTGACGTTTCTGTCGGGCACGCCGGAACTGCTCGTGGTCGCGGAGGAACTAGTGGCAGGCGGCTGTACGCTGCTGCAATACCGCAACAAGAGTGGGAATGCGCGCGTGATGCTCGAGCAGGCGCGGGCACTGAAGAAGCATCTCGGCGATTCCCTGCGGTGGATCATGAATGACCGTGCAGATTTGTGCGTGGCTGCCGACTTCGGCGGAGTGCATGTGGGGCAAGAGGATTTGTCTCCGGAATCTGTGCGCAAGATGATTGGGCCGGAACGTTGGATGGGGGTCTCGACGCACAATTCAGAGCAATTGAGTGAGGCCGACCGGACGCCTGCCGATTATCTTGCGATCGGGCCGGTGTTCGCCACAACGAGCAAGGACAATCCAGATCCCGAGGTGGGTCTCGAGGGCGTGCGCCAAGCGCGGCAATTGACCCGCAAGCCGCTCGTGGCAATCGGAGGTATCACCCGCGCGAACGCTGCCTCCGTCATTGAGGCTGGGGCCGATTCCGTCGCGGTGATATCCGATTTGTTACGGGAGCCGCGCAAATCAGCAGAGGAATTTTTCCGCATCTTGAGGTAAAGTCATCAGGCAAATGGTAAGCGTCGTTGGTCGTTCGTCGTCGGCCACGAATCTCTCGCGGTCTGTTTGTTTCTAGCCTAACGACGAGCGACGAATGACCAACGACGATTCGCCAATCCAGGAGGACTTCCTGAGTACACCGACAACGCGGCCGCCAGTCAGCAGCGACTGGGAAATCCACAGTCATCAGGATAAGGAACTGGTGCAGGGGTTGGGCCTGACCAGCGCCACCATGCTGGTGATGGGATCGATGATCGGCTCGGGCATCTTCATCGTATCGGCGGAAATCGGCCGCGAAGTCGATTCACCTGCATTGCTGATCGGCGCTTGGGCGGTCGCTGGATTCATGACGATTGTGGCCGCGCTCAGCTACGGAGAGTTGGCTGCCATGATGCCTCGCGCCGGCGGGCAATACGTCTATCTGCGCGAAGCGCTGGGGCCGCTCTGGGGATTTCTCTACGGCTGGACTCTGTTTCTCGTGATCCAGACTGGAACTATTGCCGCGGTGGGTGTGGCGTTCGGAAAGTTTCTGGGCGTCTTCGTTCCCTCGATTTCTTCGACCCACTGGCTTCTCCATCTCTGGAAGGTTCCACCAATCCATCTCGGTCCCATGGTGCTCGGCAACATGGACGTTGGAATCAATACCCAAAATTTAGTCGCGATCCTGCTGGTGATTTTTCTTTCCGTGGTGAATATCTTTGGAGTGAAAACCGGCGCGGCGATTCAGAACATCTTCACCGCCGCCAAAGTTGCCGCCCTGCTGGGTTTGGCAGTATTCGGTTTCGCTCTGGGCCGCAATGCGCAAGCGCTGGCCGCGAATTTCGGCTCAAACTTCTGGCATAACGCGGGATTGGGCGCGCAGCATGCGGTGCAGGTGGGTGTGGGCGGGCCCATCGTGATGGTGGGCACGCTGACGATTCTTGCCGTAGCCCAGGTCGGCTCGCTGTTTTCGGCCGATGCATGGAATAACGTGACCTTCACCGCCGGGGAAGTGAAGAATCCCAGCCGAAACCTCCCGCTTTCTCTGGCTCTGGGTACGGGCGTGGTGATCGCGCTTTACATAGCATGCAATTTTATTTACCTGAGCGGTCTGCCGCTTGATGGAACACCGGGCGCAGCAACGATTCTGCAACGCGGCATCAAGTACGCAGCGGAAGAACGCGTCGGCACCGCCGTGATGACCCAGATGTTTGGTGCCGTTGGGGGCCTGCTCATGGCGGCGGCCATCATGATCTCAGGCTTCGGCTGCGCCAACGGGCTGATTCTCTCCGGCGCGCGCGTCTATTACGCGATGGCGAAAGACGGCTTGTTCTTCCGCAAGGTGGCCAAGCTTCATCCCACCTACAAGACGCCCGCGATTTCGCTGATGGTACAGATGGTGTGGACGTGCGTCCTCTGCGTTTCCGGGAGCTATGGACAACTTCTGGACTACATCATTTTTGCCGTGCTGGTGTTCTACATCCTGACAATTGTGGGATTGTTCGTCCTGCGGCGCACGCGCCCGGAAGCCAACCGGCCTTATCGGGCGGTGGGCTACCCCGTGCTGCCCATGATTTATATTGTGATGGCTTTATTCATCGATGTCGTACTATTGCGCTACAAACCGCAATACACGTGGCCGGGGCTGATTGTGGTGCTGTTGGGAATTCCGGTTTACTATGCGTGGTCGCGGAGTGCGGGCGCCAAGCGCGCATCGGTGTAGCCTCCAAGGAGAAAACGAAGCATGGCGAATTTGTTCGCGAAGAAGGACCTCCCCACACTGATGAAAGAAGCAGTTGAAGTTGAGGGCGAACAAAGCCTGCGGCGCGCCCTCGGACCACTCAACCTGCTAACCCTGGGCATTGGCGCGATTATTGGTGCGGGTATTTTTGTGATCACCGGCCAGGCCGCGGCGCAGTTCGCCGGCCCGGCCATCGTGATCTCGTTCATCCTGGCTGGCATTGCCTGCGCCTTCGCGGGGCTCTGTTACGCCGAGTTTGCCTCGATGATTCCCATCGCAGGCAGCGCGTATACGTACTCCTATGCCACGCTGGGAGAATTGGTCGCATGGATCATCGGCTGGGACCTGATTCTGGAATATGCCTTTGGCGCAGCCACAGTAGCAGTCGGTTGGAGCGGTCATTTGCGGGCGTTCCTGCACGACATCGGCTGGAATCTGCCTGCCTTTCCTACCTCTGATTTTACCCTCTTCGGCATGCCTGTCCACTTGAAGTACGACTATGTCGGGTTCGTGGTCATCATGGTAATCACCACCATCCTCGTCATTGGCATTAAGGAGTCGGCGAACTTCACTACTGCCATCGTGATTATGAAGGTCGCGGTGGTCTGCATGTTTATCGCTCTTGCCGCGGCGTTTTTGTCCTCGCATGCATGGAAGCCGAACTACTGGCACCCCTTCATTCCCCCAAATACCGGCGAGTGGGGACACTTCGGATGGTCGGGAATTCTGCGAGGAGCCGGCGTTGTCTTCTTCGCGTACATCGGTTTCGATGCGGTTTCGACTGCTGCGCAGGAGGCCAAGAATCCAAAGAAAGATATGCCACTGGGCATTCTTGGTTCCCTTGTCATTTGCACTGTGCTTTACATCTTGGTGTCCGGTCTCCTGACCCACATCGTTCCTTACCAGCAACTGAACGTCCCTGATCCTGTCGTAATTGGCATTCGCGTTACCGGCCAGCAGTGGGCCACGTTTCTGGTGGAAATCGGTGCCCTCGGCGGTTTGGCCACGGTGATGCTCGTAATGTTGCTTGGGCAGTCGCGCGTGTTCTACTCCATGTCGCGTGATGGCCTGCTCTGGCCTTGGGCCGGCAAGATTCATCATCGCTTTCGCACGCCTTACCTCAGTTCCATCGTTGTCGGTATCTTCNNATTCTTTTCTCCGGCGCGCTCATTGTTTTTCTGTCCCCGGCCACACAGATCCGGCTGGTGGTCTGGCTGATAATCGGTCTGGCGATCTACTTCACCTACGGACGCAAGCACAGCAAGGTGCAGGCTCAGGTGGCGAATGGGACTTTGCCACCGCGGTAAGGATTTGACAGGGTAGGTTTTTATGATCGTTCTCGGCCTTCCGCACAGCGGCGGAGGGCCGTTTTGTTTTATAGTTCAGTCGTTGGTCGTTCGCGAATACTCTTCGTAGGGAACATCAGCAGAATCCGGCCGGGAAAACGACCAACGACGAACGACGAACGACG